>DAOSOK010000051.1 GCA_035373905.1 Candidatus Ozemobacteraceae bacterium
ATCCCGACGAAAACCCTTCGGAAAACCGTACCAGACCGCTCACTGAGAATTGCTGGGGAAGAAGTTTTCACGTTGCATTTGTCGCCCGATTCCTGTATACATACGTGAAACACTCGCCCTTTGATCCTTTTGCGGGCGAATAATGTTCCGAGGAGAGCACTCAATGAAGCTGTATACCCCCGACAAGATCCGCAATATCGGGCTCGTCTCCCACGGCGGAGCCGGCAAGACGTCCCTGACCGAGGCGCTGCTGTTCCACACCGGCGCCAACTCGCGCATCGGCAAGGTCGACGACGGTTCGTCCGTGATGAACTACGACCCCGAAGAGCTGAAGCGCAAGACCACCGTGGGAACGTCCCTGGCCTGCCTCGAGTGGAAAGACGTCAAGATCAACATTCTCGACACCCCCGGCTTCGATGACTTCCTCGGCGAAGTGTACAAGGTTCTTCCGGCGATGGATGCCGCGATCGTCGTGATCAATGCCAGCTCCGGCATCGAAGTCGGAACCGAAAAGAACTGGAAGATCCTGAACGACTACAACGTTCCCCGCGCCGTCTACCTGAGCAAGCTCGACAAGGAAAACATCAACGTCGCGAAGCTGATCGACGATTTGAAGGCGTTCGACGCCAAGATCATCCCGATCCAGCTGCCCTGGGGCACCGCAACGAACCTGAAGGGCGTCATCGACCTGATCGAGATGAAGGCCTACGCCTATACCGACGACACCGGCAAGAAGGTCGAAACCAAGGACATCCCTGCCGACATGGCCGACATGGCCGCCAAGATGCGCGAGAGCATGATCGAATCGATCGTCGAGTGCGACGACGAGCTGCTGAACAAGTTCTTCGACGGTCAGACGATCTCGAACGACGAACTGCGGCGCGCCCTCAAGCTCGGCCTCGCGGCGAACAAGATCAAGCCCCTCATCTGCGGCATGGCCCTCAAGAACCTCGGCGGCGACCAGGTTCTCGATTTCATGGCGAACTGCATGCCCTCTCCCGTCGATCGCGGCGCCGTCGAAGCCGTCACGGCCGGCACCGACACGAAGGTCAAGGTTGAACCGAAGGCGGACGGTCCCTTCGCAAGCTTCATCTTCAAGAAGGTCAACGAGCAGGCCGGCGACATGATCTTTCTGCGGGTCATCAGCGGCACGATGACATCCGGAACCGATTACTACAACCCGCTCCGCGAGAACACCGAACGTTTCAGCTCCTTCTACACGATGCGCGGCAAGAACCGGATCGACCTCGACGCCGTCGTTGCCGGCGACATCGCGATGTTGGTGAAGCCGAAGGTCTCCGTGCGCGGAGACACGCTCTGCGACAAGAGCTACAATGTCGTGTTCCAGCTCCCGGCCCTTCCCGAGCCCAAGTTGACCTACGCGATCGCCCCCAAGACGAAGAACGATCAGGAAAAGATGGGAACCGGCCTCCACACGCTGTGCAACGACGACGGCGTCCTGAAATACGAATTCGACGCCGAGATGAGCCAAGGCCTGATCTCCGGCCTCGGCGACACCCACATCGACGTGGCGATCAGCCGCCTCAAGAGCCGCTGGAACGTCGACGTCGAGATCAGCAAGCCCCGCATCCCGTTCCGCGAGACGATCAAGGGCAAGGCGGACGTTCAGGGGAAGCACAAGAAGCAATCCGGCGGCCGCGGCCAGTATGGCGACGTCACGATTGCGTTCGAGCCGAATCCGGGCAAGGACTTCGAGTTCGTCGATGCCATCGTCGGCGGCGTCGTTCCCCGCAACTTCATTCCGGCCGTCGAAAAAGGTCTTCAGGAAGCCCGCAAACGCGGCGTTCTCGCAGGATTCCCGGTGATCGATTTCAAGGCCACCCTCCACTTCGGCTCCTACCACGACGTCGACTCTTCCGAACTGGCGTTCAAACTGGCCGCCACGATCGCGTTCAAAACCGGCATGGCTCAGGCCAAGCCGATTCTGCTCGAGCCGATCTACGAAGTCTGCGTCTTCACCCCGGACGAGTTCATGGGCAGCGTCATCGGCGACCTGAACTCCCGCCGCGGCCGCATTCTCGGTATGGAACCGATGGGCGGGCTGCAGCAGGTCAAGGCTTCCGTTCCGCTGGCCGAGATGTACAAATACGCGACCGACCTCAAGTCGATGACCCAGTCGCGCGCTGAGTTCACGATGAAGTTCGACCATTACGAAGAAGTGCCGGCCAACGTGACCGAGCAGGTCATCAAGGAATACGGCCGCAAGGGCGAAGAAGCCGCCGAAGAATAACAACAGCTATAGGAAAGCGCCCGCCGGAAACGGCGGGCGCTTTGTTTTGAGAACCAATCCGCAGGTGACGCGAATGAAAATGCCCGGGGAGGCGGAAGGCAGGGTCAGGGGTTCTGGGGGTTGAGAAGGGCCTGTTCCGTTTCTTTCAGGAGGCGGGCCACGTGGTTCACGTGGGTGACGAGCGAGGTGAACTTGTTCAGGAAGGGGAGTTCCAGCACCTCGTCGAAATACTCGCGGGCCATGCGCAGGTTGCCGAGCCGCCGCGCCAGTTCGCCGATGAGAAACCCTGTGACGACGATGCCGCGTTCGGGAAGAGGCTCCAGACCAGGCTCCATACGGCTCTGGATGATCATCGGCCCCGGATATTTTCCTCCGTCGGCCCGATACGGTTTGTATGCCCTGATGAAGAAATCGAGAGCCTTTTCCTGAGCCTGCTTTTCGTGGAGCCCATGTCCCATCCGTCTGCACAGCCACGAGCATTTCAGGTAGAACTCGCCGGCCAGTTTCACCCAGCCGGGCATCTTCAGCTGCTCGGCGTCGTGCGCCGCAAGTTCGAAGCTTTTGATGCCGTGCAGAAGCGTCCGTTCTCCGCAGAAGCTTTCGAGCTTGAACGCGATTTTTTTGCGTTCCTCGATGCCGACCGGCGAGAGGAACGTCCTCGCCCGTTCGGGAATGACACGGGTTTCCTCGAACTTCCCGATATAGTGCGCAAAATAACAGGAGGGACACACCACAACGGTATACAGTTCGGGATGGACGGATTCGTTGCAGATGGGGCAGAAATCGGTATCGGTATCGGATACCGGCACGGTCCAGAGTTTGAACCGCGTCGTCCGGAACGGGCGAAAGCAAACCGGACACTTCAAATTCGAGTAGCGAAGAAACGGGTGTTCCACCGGAACGCCCGTTTCGAGTTCTTCCTGCTTGGCGTCTTCCTCGTTTTTCGGAAGCACCTGGTTCGACTCGGTCAGGGTGATTTCCTGCCGAAGGAGGCTGAGCATTTCGACCAGCCTGGCAATGGCTATCGGCTTCACCAGCAAGCCCAGGGCCTGTTGTGCGATGCACTCTTTCGCGAGTTCGCGGGTGAACGCGGAACTCATGAAAACGAGTTTCACGTCCGGTGCAAGCTTTCTCGCCTTTTTTGCGACCTGCTCGACGGTCGAGGTCTGATTGTCGAGGTCGATGATCCATGCCACGGTCGGGGCAAGGGTCGACAGTTCCTCGACTTTTTCCATGACGGCGGCGAGGCGGGGCGTAAAGCCGTATTCGCGAACCGTCATCTCGAGAAAGACCGAGTAGATCGGATCGCGCGTCAGGATGACGACCTGCGTGTTCATATATCCGTCACTATTTCACGACTCAGCCGCAACACATCACATGCATCTGTCAATTTTTCCGACAATGCCCGCATCCCCTCATCCAACCGGATTGCGATCAGCATACCATTTTCTCTTCTCTCTGGTCAAAGACGATCACTCTTCCCGTCGCGTTCAAAAATAACGCTCTTCTGATTCCGCTTGTGCGAATCCGTCAGCTGACAGCCGATTTTCCCTCTTCATGAAATGAGGTGTATGATACCGTCCAGCACCACTTCTCTTTCGGAGGACCGACATGGAACAATCTGCCCCCCTCACCCTGAAACCGGGCCTGACCATCGATCAGGATCAATCGGAACTTCTGTTCGCGGAAATCGAGACCATTCTCGATTCGAGCGACTTCGATATCGGCCGAAAATGCTTCTGCATCTGGCAGAGAATCCAGGACTGGGCCGGGCAAGCCGCTTCCGGACACCCCTGCGTGCCGTTACGTGAGCGAATCGAGTTGATCAGACGGGAGGAACAACCCGATGAAACGCAGAAGGCCCGCCTGATTCGCGCGATCGTTTTCCAGGCTCTCGAGCGCAACCTCGACAGCGACGTCCGGGTCGGCAGTTTTTCGGCGACCGTTTCCCTGATCGCCGACATCGCCCGCCTCGGCTGGAACTGGGGCTCGGTGAAATTTTCCGAACTGGGCGAGCGATATCTCAGCGTCTCGGCTCTTTCGGCAATCGAACTCGACGAGATCGGCGTTTCCATGGAGGAAGAGCTCACGGACCGCGTGGAGCAAATCCTGGACGGCGATAACTGGCTCGACATCGGCGCTCTGAAGGGCTCGGCGATCCCAGTGCTGTATGTCGCCATGGCCGATCTCTACGTGCGAGCCGCCGGCGTCCAGTCCGATCGCAAGGCTGCCACCAGAGACGATCTCTCCCGAGGTCTCGACGCGCTGGACCGGACGGTAGGCCCCTGCGGCGAGCGCCTGGCAAGACTGTCAGGCCAAGGGCTTGCAGCGCTCATACTCGATAACCTGATGCAGCGACCGGCCATCGTCGCCTCGCTTTCCCGTCTGGGGCGAACATGAAATGATCGGAGCCGATTGACAGCGGCGTACCGCACACATCATAATAGCGAAAATCACATTTTTTCGGGGGGGGCAGTATGGTCAGTCGGCACCGCATTTCCGGAGTTTATATATTTCTCGGAATTATACTGGCGGCGCTCGCCATTTTCGGCTGTAGCGGCAGCGGCGACGACCCGCTCGTCACCGGGCCGGGAAGCTACGGTTCCATTTCCGGGACCGTTCAGGCCCCTGTGGGCGGCGGTGCCGTGCGGGAGGTCGACGCCTCTGTCGTTTCGGCGGTCAATCTCACTCGCGCCTACGTGTTCCTCGAAAAGTATCCGCAGATCGCCACCTACTCGAACTCGAACGGAAAATTCACCCTTTCTCCCGTCACTTTCGAACAGCACAATGTCATTGTCAAGCTGACGGGAAGCGGCTCCACAATTTACAAGGTGCGTTCGTTCAACGTCGATGTCACTTCCACGCAACCGGCCAAAGACACCGGCAATCTGCAGGTGAAACTCGCCGACCGCAAGGTTCGAATCCGCGTCAACGACGGAGGCACCTCTTCGACGATCGCTTCGGCAACCATCAGAGTGTGGGGTGAAACGTTCACCTACATCGGAAACGGAGAATACGAATCACCGGTTCTCCCCGCCGACGAGACGGCGACCATCACGGTAGACGTCGCCGGCCGCACCCAAGTCCAGATGCCCGCCCAGTTCGTGAGCACCACTCCCCCGGTGCTGGAAACCGCCGTCCCGCCTGCCGGCTCCACGAACACGCCTCCCACCGTCACGCTCGCGGCCTCGAGCCTCGTCGTGAATAACGGCGTCACGATTACCTTCACGGCGACTGCGCGGGACCCTGAAAACGACTCCATGACCTACCAGTGGGAATCCTCGTCCGGCAGTCTTTCCACCACCACCAGCGGGTTGCAGGCCACATGGACCGCCCCGTCCTCGGGAACCGGCAGCGCCACGATCACCTTCAAGGCCATCGACGCAGGCGGTCTTTTCGCGCGCACGACGCTGACCGTCGGCTATATGCCCGTTGCGAACCAGAAACCGGTCGTCGATATCGTCGCCGACAGCTCAACGCTGACCGGAGGCATTGCCTACGCATTGGTGGCAAGCGCTACCGATCCGGACGGCAATATCTCGGCCGCAACGTATCTCTGGTCCGTCCCAAGCGGTTCGCTCAGCACCACAGCCCAGAGCATCACCGACTGGACGACCCCGGCCGTGACGGCCACGACCTCGGTCATCGTTTCGCTGACGGTTACAGACACGGCGGGCGACTCGACGACGAAAACCCGGACGTTCAGCGTGATTCCGGCCCCCGCTTCACCGACAGCCACGATTACGCGACCGACGACGAACGAGATATTCCCCGCGGGAAGCGTTCAGTTCACCGGCCAGGTGAAACTCGCCGACAACTCCGTCCTTTCCACGTCGTATTACCACTGGCTTCTCACCTATCCCGGCGGGTCCACGTCAGAAATCGCCTCCCGGACGAACAATTTCTACCTGAGCCTTTCGACCCCCGGCAATTACACCATCTGGCTGACGGCAACGTCATCCGAAGGGCTCGGTTGCGTGAAATCCGTTCCGTTTAAAATCAACTATCCGCCGCAAAGCCTGGGGATCTCGAAAAGCCCAAATCAGGTTTCATTCCTGGCCAGCACGGCAATCACGCTCTCGGCGAGTGCAAGCGACCCTGAAAACGATACTATCAGCTATAAATGGTACGATTACTCTTTCATCCTGAATGCGACATCGACGCTCGGAACGGGGCAAACCATATCCGCGTATAAAGATTTTGCCGCCGGCAGCCACACGGTCACCCTCGCCGCTGCCGACACGCGCAACGGCGTTTCCTCCGCGAGCATCGTCATAGAAATCGCCCCGAACGCAGCGCCGCATAGTCTCGACATCACGATCGCCCCTCCCGGAACGAGCTTCCTGGCGAGTGCAGCCATAAGCTTCACCGGCAGCGCAACCGACACGGAAGGCCAGGCGATCAGTTATACCTGGTACGATTATTCCCACATGCACAATGCCACGGCGACGCTCGGAACGGGGGAAACCGTCACGAATTACCGCGATTTCGTTCCGGGCAGTCATACCATCACGCTGACGGCGATGGATACCTTCGATGCCGTCGCTTCTTCCAGCATCATCATCGGCATCGCAACGAATTCCGCGCCGCAGAATCTCACCATCACCAGGAGCCCCAGCAAACCCAATTATCTTGCAAGCGAAGCCGTCACCTTCACGGGCGGCGCTACCGATCCCGAAGGGCAGACATTCACCTACGCATGGGAGGATTATTCGGTTGCCCTGAACGCAACGACGACGTTCGGAACGACGCAAACCGTTTCGAATTATCGCGATCTTGCAGCCGGCAATCATGTCGTCACGATGACCACCACCGACTCGTTCGGCGCTTCGTCTTCCACGTCGGTCGCTTTCGCGGTCGGGGCAAATACCGCGCCGACCGTCACGCTGACCAATCCGCCGGCGGGAACGACTTGGTATTTCTCGGGGCAAACCGTCCCCTTCAGCGGATATGCGACGGATGTGGAGGACGGCGGGTATGTCGCCACGGCAAGTCTCAACTGGAGCATCACCGGGCCGGGAGGCTTCAATCACGACCCGACGGGAACGGCCTCCTTTGCCCTCCAGCCGGCCACTCCCGGAACCTACACGATCAGACTGTTCGCGGTCGACTCGCTGAATGCGACGGGTTCCCGAACCCGCTCGCTCTACATCAATGCCACGCCGACCGTCACCATCGACCCCGATCCGGCAAGCGGAACCCGGTACAACACGGTGGAACAGTTCACCCTCACGGCAAGTATCGGCGATGAGGATTCCGGAGAGGCGCTCAGCATCGTTTGGCGAGACGCAACCACGGGAACCGACCTCGGGAATACGACGCTGGTCGGCCCGTGGCCAAAGACGCACACCCTCACGACATCCCGCCCACAGAGCGGGTACCACAACATCACCGCCCGGGTCATCGATTCCTGCGGGGTATCTGCCATCGCAACCCGTTCGTTGCTGATCAACAACCTTCCCGTTCCCAATATGACAATTGGGTATCCACAATACGCAACCACGCCGGGCGGCAATCGGATTCTGCTGGCAAGCAGCAGCGTGGCCATCAACCTGACAGCCTCTGCAAACGATGCGGAAGACGGGAGCCTGGCGGCAAACCGGCTTTCGTGCATCCTTACCGGAACGGGCATTTCGCAGACCACTTACGCCGGCGTATCGGCAATTCCGTCACAGTATCTCGATCCCGGCACCTATAACCTGATGGTTGAAGCAACCGACCTCCTGGGCAGTTCGAACGCCGCCACGTTCACGTTCGTGGTCTGGAACGCGGAAACCTACCTCAGTCATGGAACGGCGGACTCCCAGCTTTCGAGCCCCTCAGCCATCATCCTGGACGGTTCCAGCTATTTCGTCACCGACTCGGGCAACTCCAAACTCAAGAAATTCACGGCGAATTTCACCCTGGAAAACGCCATTGGCGAACTTGGTACTGATCCGGGCTCCTTCACGGCGTTAGTGGGAGTTACGAAATACGGAAACACGATCTACACGCTGGAAGGTTTCCCCTTGGGAGCACCACGCATTCAGACATGGGATGATGCAACATTCGCGCCGACAAGCCAGTTCGGAGGCCAGGGAGTTCCTGCCATTGGCAATGCGCTCTATACCTCTCCTTCTGCGATCACGACGAATGGAACGAACCTGTATATTTGTGATCCGGCAGCAAATCTGATCGAACGTCTCGATATGAATACGGGAGTGGCTGCCAATATCATCACAAATCCAAACGGCACAGCCTTCAATGGTCCATCCGGAATACGCGTCCTGAACAGTTCTGTCTACGTGGCGGATCGTAACACCCAACGGATTGTCGTATGCACTGCAAATCTCAGTTTCACCCGTTCATGGAACGCCAGCCACCCCTCGGACATCACTGCATACGGCTCGTATTTCATCACGACCGACCCCACCGGAAACAAGATTCAGATCTGGGACAATTCGGGAGTTCACCAGGCGGATATCGGAGCTGCAGGCAGTGCCCTCGGCAAGTTCGACACACCGATTTCCGTGATTTCGAACAATAACAAACTGGTCATTCTTGAAAACGGAAAAACGTCTGACCAGGCCCGAATCCACGTGTTCACCCTGCCATCCGCAACAGAACTCTGGTAAACGACACCGTCGTGAAAAGCCCCGAAGCACCTGGTGCTTCGGGGCTTTTGTTTTGGGATTTTCTCGCCTGCGTGCGAGACCTGGCAGCGCCCCGGTTCTTCTGCCCGTCAGAGGTCGCCGACGAAGGCCTTGAAGGCGCGGCGGGCTTCGACGATGGCGGCGGCACGGCGGTGTTCGGCGGTTTCGCCTTTCACGGTCGGGCCGGATCCGGTCAGCAGGCCAAAGTTGGCGTTCATGGGGGCGAAGTCCTTGGGTTTGTGGCCTTTGAAGGTGACATAATTGACGAGGGCGCCCAGCATCGTCTGGGGGGGCGGCACGACAGGTTGCTTCTTGAGACAGATACGGGCGGCGTTCAGGCCGGCCAGCAGGCCCATGCCCGTGGATTCGGTGTAGCCTTCGACGCCGCAGATCTGGCCAGCGACGAACCAGTCGGGGTGGTCTTTCACCTGAAGCGTCGGGGTGAGAAACGCGGGCGAGAATAAATAGCTGTTGCGATGCATCTGGCCGAGGCGGGTGAAAACCGCATTTTTCAGGGCCGGAATCAGCCGGAAGACTCGCTCCTGCTCGCCGTGTTTGAGATTCGTCTGGAAGCCGACGATGTTGTACATGCTGCCGAGAAGGTTGTCCTGGCGAAGCTGCACGAGGGCCCACGGGCGGCGGCCGGTACGGGGATCGATGAACCCAACCGGTTTCATCGGCCCGAATCGCAGCGAATCCGGTCCGGTCGAGGCGATCTCCTCGACGGGCTGGCAGCCGCTGAAGAACTGGCGTCTCGCCTCCTTCTCGAACTCGGGGAGCGGCGTGCGCTCGGCGGCGAGCAGCTGTTTCACGAACTCCTCGTATTCCGCCTTGTTCATGGGGCAGTTGATGTAATCGCCCTGCTCCTCGCCGTCGCCGTACCGGTTCGCGACGAAAGCGCAGCTCATGTCAACGCTTTCCGAGGAGACGACCGGGGCGATCGCGTCGAAGAAGGCGAGCTTGTCGGCCCCGAACGTCTTCGTCAGCCAGGACAGCATTTTCGTCGACGTCAGGGGACCGGTGGCGAGAATCACGATTCCCTCGTCGGGGAACTCGGCGGCTTCGTCGTTGACGAACTCGACGTGGCTGTGGCCGGTCATATAGCGGGTGATTTCGCGGGCGAAGGCCTCGCGATCGACCGCCAGCGCGTTTCCGGCCGGCACCCGGTATTTGTAGGCCACGTCGAGAATGTAACTGCTCAGCGCGCGCAGCTCCTCCTTGAGCAGGCCCGAGGCCCGGTCGGGAAGGTTGCTACCGATCGAGTTGCTGCAGACGAGTTCGGCGAGAAGGTCCGTCGAATGCGCGCCCGTGGGGACCTTCGGCCGCATCTCGACGAGCTTGACGCGCACCCCGCGCCGAATGAGCTGGAACGTCGCCTCGACACCGGCCAGGCCGGCGCCGATCACGGTCACATTCGGATGGTCATTCTTCCTGGCCACCGGGTCCTCCCTCGTCCTTATCGGGGATGCGCCTGAAGTCGCACCCTTTCTTCGAGCACTTGATGAACGTGCCCATCTTTTTCGTGGTATGCCAGACCAGCGGCGATTTGCATTCGGGGCAGAGGTCGCCCGTCGGCTTCGACCAGGTGGTCAGCATGCAGGTCGGGTAGTTGGAACAGCCGTAAAACGTGCGGCGGCCGCCCTTCGCCTTCTTCACGACGACTTTCCCGTCGCACCCGTCGAGCGGGCAGGCGACGCCGATCTCCTGCTGAATTCGTTTCGTCGTCTTGCACTCGGGGTATTTCGAACAGGCCATGAACCGGCCGAACCGGCCGTTCCGAATCACCATCGGCGAGCCGCACGCTTCGCAGACCTGGTCGGTCGGCACGAGATCGGGGCCGGCTTCAGCCTTGAGCTTGTCGAGTGTCTCGCGCAGCTGGAGCTTGCCCTGGACCTGCCCGCTCGCGAAGAGCAGCATCTCGTCGGGGATGTTCTCGGTGGATTTGCATTCGGGATACCCGGAGCAGGAAAGGAATTTGCCCGTCCGGCCGAGTTTCACGATCATGACCTTACCGCAGGTCGGGCAGGTGCAGTCGGTTTCGTATTGAATGCGCTGGAGCTCGGTCTCGGCCTTTTTCAGATCGTTGATGAACGGCCCGTAGAATTCGCTCAGCAGACGAACCCAGTCTTTCCGGCCGTCTTCCACCTCGTCGAGGTTGGCTTCCATGGCGGCGGTGAATTTCGGATTGATGATGTCGCCGAACTTCGACACGAGCAGTTCCGTCGCGAGGAACGCGGCGTCCGACGGGCGGAAGCGGCCCTCGACCTTCTTCACGTATCCGCGCTGCTGGATCGTCTCGATGATGGCGGCGTAGGTGCTCGGCCGTCCGATGCCCTCTTTTTCGAGGGTCTTGATGAGCATCGACTCGCTGTAGCGCGGCGGCGGCTGCGTAAAATGCTGTTCCGGATCGATCTTCACCAGCATGATTTTTTCACCGGTGGTGACTTCCGGCAGCTTCTGTCTGGCCTCTCGAGCCGCGTCTTCTTCAGCGCCCGCTTCCGGAGCTGGTGCGTCGGCATCCTCGATCTTCGCTTCGGAGTAAAGCGAGGTGAATCCGTCGAAGGTCATCGTGGTTCCCGACGCCTGGAGCAGATGCCGGCCGGCTTCGAGGTCGATCGTCACGACGTCGTATTCCGCCTCGGCCATCTGGGACGCGACGAACCGACGCCAGATCAGCGTATAGAGTTTCAACTGCTCCGCGGAAAGGTTCTTCGCCATCTTTTCCGGGGTTCTCCAGACTGAGGTCGGCCGAATCGCCTCGTGGGCATCCTGGGCGCCTTTGCGGGTCTTGAACGCGCGGGGTTTCTCGAGTCCGTACCGCCCGTGAAAACTCTTCTCGATATACTCGCGCGCCTCGCTCAGCCCTTCCGGAGAAATGCGGACGGAGTCGGTTCGCATGTAACTGATGAGACCCACGTGGCCTTCGCCGGCGAGTTCAACGCCCTCGTAGAGGCGCTGGGCTACCGACATGGTCCTCCGGGAGGTGAAGCCGAATTTTTGAGCGGCATCCTGCTGGAGCGTGCTGGTGATGAACGGCGGCGGGGGCGTCTGCTTTCTCGACCGGCGCAGCACGTTCGAGACGCGCAGCCCTGCAGATTCTATTTCAAAAACTATTTTTTTCGCTTCGTCCCCGGTGCCGACGGCGGACTTTTTCCCGTCGGTCTTCGTCAGCTTGACCGTGAAGGGGTGGCGGTCCTGGGTGTTCACCACGGCCTCGATCGTCCAGTATTCCTCGGGGTTGAACGCGAGAATTTCCTTTTCGCGGTCGCAGATCAGGAGCACCGCGACGGACTGGACCCGGCCGGCGGACAGGCCGAGGCAGACTTTTTTCCAGAGCAGGGGCGACAGTTTGTAGCCTACCAGGCGGTCGAGAATGCGTCGCGACTGCTGGGCGTTCACGAGGTTGAGATCGATGGGGCGCGGCTGCTCGAGCGAGCGCAGCACCTCGTCCTTCGTGATGGCGTTGAAGGTCACTCGGCAGGCGCTCGCCAGGTCGATGCCCAACGCGCTCGCCAGATGCCAGCTGATCGCCTCGCCTTCGCGGTCGGGATCGGGGGCAAGGTAGATGTTTTCGACCTTTTCCGCGGCTTCCCGGAGACGGATGATGACGTCCTTGCGGTCCGGAACCACGCGGAACACCGGAATGAACCCGCGATCGGGCTCCACCCCGAGCTTCGAATCTGGCAGGTCGATCACATGGCCCTTGCTGGCCTCGACGATGAATTCGCGACCGAGAAACTTCGTGAGGGTCTTGATCTTTCCGGGCGACTCGACGATGACGAGATGTTTTGCGCTCATGAATTTATATTGCCAATGTTATTATACATATCAATTTATGAAGACGGGCGGATTGACCTTGCTGCTGAACATGGCGGTCGTCCCCGGCGTCGTACTGGTCTGCGCCTGGGTCTGCCCCTGGGGGTCGTTCATATACAGGATCAGCTCGAGGCGGGTCGGAGTGACCTCGCGCAGATCGTGGCGCCACAGATATTCGATGGCGCGCTCGAAATGGAGCGACGTGATCTCGCCGCGCTCCAGGACGCCCAGCAAGTGCTGCTGCGCTTCGGGAGTGAGCCGGATCGCCTCCGACGAGTGCAACTGGCGCACACCGCCTGACTTGGCGTGGTCGGCAACGTCCGTCGACGGTTTCTCGACGACGGGCGGTTCGGAAAGCCCGGTTACGCCTTTCCCGGCGACGGTGAGGCTCATCAGGGAAAGCCACTTCATGGCCGTCTCGATTTCCTCCATGCGGAATCCCTGCTTCATCAGGCGGGCGATCAGCGGCATCTCCTCGGCGGCCTCCTCCGGTGCTGCGGAGGGAACGTCGTTCTTCTCGATCTGGCGTCTGACCAGATCCATCAACTTCATGAGCTGGCCGAGCGGTGTTCTGGTTTTATTCACTTATGACCTCCCCTGAGGGGGTTTGATTTTCGCATGATACATATTCCCCGGCAGCTTCACCAGAAAATCTCTCATTTCGAGTGTAAGCAGCAGGGAAAACAGCCGGTCGCGCGTCCAGCGGCCGTCGGCGAGCAGCCGGTCGAGCGGCACGGGTTCGCCGGCGATCGCCGAAAGCAGCCGGGTTTCTTCCGGGGTCAGATCCAGTTCCTGCGCGTCGCGTTCGGCGGCGGAAGCCGTCGTTTCTCGCGCTGGAAGCAGGCGAGCGTAGTATTCGACGAGATCGTGGGGCGACGTCACAAGCTGGGCGCCGTCCTTGATCAGGGCCAGGGTTCCCTCGGCGAGCGCGGAACGGATGTTGCCGGGAATCGCGAACACCTCGCGGTCCTGTTCCGCCGCGAGCCGGGCCGTGATCAGCGAGCCGCTGCGGGCCGTGGCCTCGACGACGACGGTCGCTACGCACATGCCGGCGATGACGCGGTTCCTGACCGGGAAGTGCCAGGGCCGGGCGGGGGTGCCGGGCGGGTATTCCGAGACGAGCGCGCCGTTCTCGGCGAGAATGCGCTCGCGGATTTTCCGGTTCGCGGCCGGGTAGGTGATATCGGGCCCCGAGCCGAGCACAGCAACGGTGCGGCCGCCGCCTTCGAGGGCCCCGAGATGGGCGAACGTGTCGACGCCGAGGGCGAGGCCACTGACGACGACGAAACCTGCGGCGGCGAGCTCGCGACCGAAATCGCGGGCGATGTCGAAGCCGAGCTGCGTGCCGTTCCGGGCGCCGACGATGGCGATGTGCGGCCGGGGATCGACGGGCAGACGGCCGCGGACGAACAGGACGAGCGGTGAATCGGGAATCTCACGCAGCAGCGGGGGGTATTCGGGATCGGCAAACGTCACCATCCGGACGTTTTTTTTCTCGATCGTGTCCGGGTCGCAGACGGGAACGAGACGATCGCGTTCGGCGACGAACCGCTCGAGACGATCCCGCGTCCAGCCTTTCACGCGGCTCAGCGCCGCCTTGTCGGCGGCAAGAACGGCGTCGGGCGTCCGGAACTCCTTGATGAGGCCGGCCCTCACGGTGTCCCCGATCCAGGAGACGGCGGCGAGCTTCAGCCAGGCGAGACAGGAGCCAGACGAGGTTCCCGGGGACTCACGCATCGCTCAGGGGCTCCTGCGGGTTGCGAATGGTTTTCATGACCTTGTTGCACCAGAAGACGACCGTTTCGGAAACGCCCTCGGCGGCGACGGCTTCGTTCAGAACGGGAAGCACGGCCAAACCCACGCCCGCCAGCGCTTCGGCCGCCATCGTCCTGACCGCCGTCTGTTCGTGCCCGAACAGCGGTATGAAACTGGCGGGAATCCGCTGTGCCAGCAGAACGAGCTGTCGTTTGGCGGTTCTCAGCTCGCGTTCTTCCTTGACGCGGGCGATGTGATCCATGAGCAGCTTGATTCCCTCGGGCTGGCCGTGCTCGGATATCGCGGCCATCGCCGCGGTCCTCACCGCGTAGACGGCGTCGTTCAGGGCTTCGCCGAGAATCGTCCGCGATTTGAGGCCCGGGAACCGGCCGAGGGCCTCGGCCGCCGACTGCCTGACCTTGTCCTCGGCATCGCTCATCAGCATGATCAGCAGATCGACGCCGCGCTCTTCCTCGAGCTCCCGGATCGCGATGGCCGAGTTGCGCCTGAGCACCATCTCGTCGCTCTCGACGCACTTCGCGATCGTCTCGAAGACACCGCTGCCCAGCTTGCGGAACGCACGTCCGATGTTGCGATGCACTTCGGCGTTGCGGTCGGACAAGCCCCGAAGCAGGGGAACGACGGCGCGCGCATCGCCGATGTTTCCCAGCGCGATGGCGGCGTAAATACGCACCCAGTCGCTTTCATCGCGAAGGGCATCCATGAGGATGTCGACGGATGATGAATCGGCGATGACGCCGAGCGCCTGGCAGCAGCAGAGCCGAAGCTCGCGGTCGCCCAGGCGCAGATGCTCGTGAATCTTTTCGAGATGCTGGCGGCCGGTCTTTTCGAGGATCTGGCCTATCCAGAAGCGAATGTCTTCGTTGTCGAAGGACATGGCGCGCAGAAGCTGATCGACGCCGTAGTTTTCGAGTCGCATGATGCTCTGCGAAGCCGAGCGGCGAACGCTCCAGGAGGGGTCTGCGAGCGATTTGATCAGATCGCGGATGACGTCGGGGTTGCTCGAACCGCCGAGCGCCTTGGCGGCGAAGAAGCGGATGTTCTTGCTCTTGTCGTTCAACGCCTTGATCAGATACGGCATGCCCGGCTCGCCGATCGACTCGAGAATGCGCGTCACCCAGTAGCGGACATCGTCATTCTGGCTGTTGAGGGCTTCCGCGATACGATCGACGCCTTTTTCGCCGATTTCGGTGAGGGCGTAGGCGCAGCTTCGGCGAACGTTCCACGACTCGTTCGACAGGCCCTCGATGAGGGCAGGAACGGCTTTCGGGCTGGCGATCTCGCCGAGAGCGGCGGCGCAGAAGCTCATCACTTCAGGCTTCCCGTTCCTGAAGAACCGGATCAGGGGCTCGACGACGCGGGAACCGAGTTTCACGATTCCCTTGCGAACCAGGAACCGCTGATTGTCATCGACGGCCTCGATGAAGGCGAAAAGCCGCGCCATGCCGCGATCGCCAGTGCGGACGAGCGCCAGCAGGCAGCCGTCGCGGATATCCTCGTTGGGCTCCTGCATGGCCTCGATCATCGGCTCGACGGCGTTCTCGCCGATGTCGGCGAGCGCCTGCGTCGCGCTCTTGCGGATCGTCCAGTCAGGGTCGGCCAGCGAATCGATGAGAACCCTGATGACCCGCGTGTCGCCCGATTCGCCGAGTGCGGCGGCGATGACGTAGCGCATCTGTTTGTCGCCCGATCGCAAGGCTTCGAGCAGGATTTTCTGGGCCTTCGGGCCCATCCGGCCCAGGTTTTTGATGATCCAGAACCGGACGTCCTCGTCGGCCGTCTTGTTCATCACCTGCTCGAGCGACGGGATGATCTCTTCTCCGAACTTCGTCAGCGCCTCGGCAGCGGCCTTTCTGACCGCCCACTTTTCGTCGCCGAGCAGCCTGATGAGGGCCGAGATCCCCATGGTTTCGCGCAATTCGCCGAGCGACATCGCGGCAAAGTAGCGCACATCATGGTTCGTGCTTTTCACGGCGCGCAGGATGGCCGGAGTTCCCTTGTTGCCGAATCTTCCGATGACCTGCAGCGCCCAGTGCTGGATGTCCTCGCTGTAGGAGTTGATCGCTGCCGAAAGAATCGGGAGCGCGGAGTCACCGAACGCGAATACCTGGTCGGCGGCCGTTTTCCGGACGATCCAGTGTTCGTCGCCGAACGCGTTCACGAGGAACTGCAGCGCGGTTTCGTTGCGCACGCGGCCGATCTCCTCGACGAGCTGGACTTTCCGCTCTTTATTCGAGAGGGGGAAGGAATCGATCAGTTTCTGCGTATAGGCATCCATGAGGCTCTCATTCTTACCAGCGACGTTTTCCCAAGTCAACGAGGAATCTCGACCGGGTCATTGGCCCACTCCGTGGGCGCCCTCCGGCCTCGGGGGATCGGGCTGTATTTCCGTGATTTCGATCTGGACTTTTTTCGGCTGGATCTCGACGACTTCGACCTTGTCGGGAACACCGACGGGGCACGGCAAGTCTACGGCGTAACTGCCGGGGGCCATTTTCCGCATATCGAGAACGAGGTTCATATCTGCCCGCGAAACCTTGTCCAATTGCTCGACGAAGCCGCGCAGGATCAGGGTATAGCTCGACGGCGAGACCAGGCAGTGCTGGTTGCTCGAGTTTTTCACCGTCAGCGGAAGGCCGGCGAACTGGCGGACGACCTGCGAAGCCGTCAGGCGGATTCCGACGATGACCGTCCCGGTGCCGGCAACGCGGACCGTTTCGACGGGGGGCTTGAGAAGCGCGGTGATACTGCCGGAAGACGTCATCATGGCGAGATCGATCGGCATCGTCAGCAACTCGCTCATCTGCTCGAGAATTCTCCCCGGGCCGGTGATCGAGATATCCGGCGGCGTGACGTCGAAGCCTTCGAGACGGTATCCCTCCGGCGGCTTGTTGATGAACTGGGGCATGACGCGGATGACCTTGCCCGGATACCCCGCCTTCACCGTGATATCGACGTTGACCTTTTCGGGAACGACCTTCACGCCTTCGATGGTTTCGCCTGACGTCGCCAGCAGCAGAACGGGGCAGCTCTCGCTCACCGAGTTTCTGGCATTATTGAGAGTGACGACGACCTGCGCCACGGCAATACGCTCGATCGCCTCCTTCGAGCCTTCGACCGTCACCCGCCTTGGCGTCAGGTTCGGCATTTCGGAAAGGAAGCCCTCGTCCGTCTGCCCTTTGATCTCGGCGGAAATATCGAATTCCCGGCGGATGAGCGGCTCCCCGGTCACTTCGATCTGGGCCGGCTTGATCGAAACCATCGTCAGGCCGGGCGGGGTCGTGACCTTGAGAGGCAGCATGGCCGAGCCTGGCCGGAGCGAGTAGAGATCGACGCTGACCTGAACGAGATCGCGGCCGGCGATGATGAAGTCGCGGCGCGTCCCCGTGAGAACCACCTCGGCCATGGCCGCCTGGGGCAGAACGCGCATCAACTGCGGCATGTTCCGGTATTCGACCTTCGTCGTCACGGTTCGCCGGATCATCGGTGAAACGATGATGTTCACGTAGATCCAGAGCACAAGGGCAAGCAGGATCGTAACCAGCTTCAGATTGATTCGCATGGCTTCACTTGAGCGGCATCAACAGCCGCCTGTCCTTTATGACGCGTTTGAGGGCGGCCCGCAGGACATCGCGGACCTTCTCGCCGTTCAGGTCGCGAACGAGCTTTCCGCCTTTGGCGAACGAGATCGCGCCCGTCTCTTCACTCACGATCAGCGCGAGCGCGTCGGTGATCTCGGTGATGCCGACGGCGGCGCGGTGCCGCGTTCCGACTTCGCGAGCAAGATCGGAGTTCTGGGAGATGGGGAGGAAGCAGCTCGCGGCCTCGATGGTGCCGCCCTTCATGATCACGGCCCCGTCATGCAGGGGCGTGAAGGGCAGGAAGATCGTGCTGAGCAGCTCGAAGGTCAGCGTGCTGTGCAGGGGAACGCCTTTGTCGATGAACTCTTTCAGTCCGATGTCCTGTTCGATGACGATCAGGGCGCCGATGCGCTTTTTCGCGCAGCTCTCGATGGTCTTCGCGAGTTCCTCGACGAGCTCGGGAATGTTTTCGGGGTTGGAACTCTGCTCGCTCAGGATCGAGCCGCGGCCGATTTCTTCGAGGGCGCGCCGGAGTTCGGGCTGGAAGATGACGACGAGCGCCAGAAAGCCCGTGGGGAGGGTGTTCGAGAGAACCCAGTTCAGTGTGTTGAAATCGAGGTCTTTCGTGAACATCAGCAGGAGCAGGATGAACCCGAGCCCCTTGAGCAGATTGAACGCGCGGGTTCCCTCGATCAGCAGGAGAACCTTGTAAATTCCCCAGCCGACGATCGCGACGTCGAGCAGATCGATCAGCGAGACGTCGCGCAGCACCGCGAGGACGAATTGAAACAACATCATGGGTTCAGGCCGGCAGCAGTTCCATCTGTTCGAGGAGGGCGGCGATCCGGTCGCGAGTGGCGGCGGATGCGGGCAGCAGCGGGAGGCGGAATTCGTCCCGGATCAGGCCCATCAGGGCGAGGGCCGTCTTCACGGGAATCGGATTGGATTCGAAGAACATCGCCCGGTGCAGATCGAGCAGTTCGAAGTGGCGCCGAAGCGCGTCATCCCAGTTTTTGCGGAGCGCCGCGTCGACGAACTCCTTCATCAGCCTGGGGACGACGTTGGCGGTCACGGAAATCGTGCCGCACGCCCCGACGGCCATGAGCGGGAAGTTGATGGCGTCTTCGCCGGAAAGCAGCTCGAAGCCAGCCGGCGCGGCGCGCAGGATGTCCATGGCCTGCTCGACGTTGCCCGAGGCCTCCTTGATTCCCTTGATGTTCGGGGTTCTGGCGAGCTCGAGCACCGTGGCGGCGGTCATATTCATGCCCGTGCGTCCCGGAACGTTGTATAGCAGCACCGGCAGCCTTGTAGCGGCGGCGACGGCCTGGAAATGCGCGATCTGGCCGGCCGGCGTCGGCTTGTTATAATACGGCATCACGACCAGCACGGAGTCGGCGCCCAGCGTTTCGGCGTTGCGCGTCATCTCAACGGCGGAGGCGGTGTTGTTGCCGCCCGTTCCCAGCATCAGGCCGATCTTTCCGGAAACGCGGCCCGCGACGAGCTCCATGAGACGCATCTTTTCCTCGACCGAAAGGGTCGGCGATTCGCCCGTGGTTCCAACGATGACGAGGCCGTCGGTGCCGGCTTCGAGGTGCAGATCGAGAAGACGGAAAACGGCATCCCGGTCGATCTGACCGTTGTGGAACGGCGTGACCAGGGCCGCCCATGAACCTCGGAACGTGGTGCGCGGCATTTCGGACCTCCCGTGCGGGGTGTGGTGAAAAATCCGTCAGGCCGGATATACCGGGCCTGATCGTTGGAAACTATATCACACTTTCCTCTGATATTCACAACCTTCTTCTCAGAGAAACGAACATTTTCAGCCGACACCATAAACTGTGTTTCCAGCGTATCAGCGCACGCATCTGTTGACGGAACCCGGCATTCGGGGTATGCTCGCGAGGCGCCGTATGTCACACAATCAGATTGAAACAGGAATGGTCCTCAAGCCGTTGCTCGTGTGCTGCTGCCCCGAGCAGGGCACGGAGGCAGACCCGCTCGTCGAGCTTCCGGCGGTCGCCGGTCTTGCGCCATGGGAAGTCGCCCTGTCGCTTTCCGCCCAGGCCCGCGGCCTTCTGAGACGGATCGCCCCGATGGCGCGGACGTTTTGCGCTCACGAAGCCGACGAACTGATCGGCGGTCTCGGCCGTTTCGACCTCGTCGCCGTAACACCGCTGAGCCTCAACACCCTCGCGAAATTCGCTCTCGGCCTGCGCGACTCGTTTCCATCGCGACTGCTCGCCGTTGCGGCCGAACGGGGATTGCCGATTCTTCTCGACGAGCGGCAGATCCCCGCCGCCGACTCATCGCTCAATCCGCATCTCATGAAAATCTATCGCCGCTACTGGGATCAGGTTCGCCTGGGCACCGTCCGGGAGTTTCATCCCGACCGTCTTGCCGAAGCCGTCGCGGCGGTAATCCGTACCAGGCAGGCCGTCGAGCGGGCCGTGCCGGCGTCGGGCCGCGCCGTCATCACGCGCGACGACGTCATCCTTGCCCAGTCGGCTCTTCAGCCCCTGCGCGTTCCTCGCGGCGCGATCGTCACCGATCTGGCCCGAGAGGAAGCGGCCGCCCGCGGCGTTTCATTCTATTTCGAATAATATATAATATATCAAGGAGCCCTTCCATGGACCGCATGTTGTCGAAACCCCTGCGCGCCTTCTGCGACGACGTCGCATCCGACTCATTCGCCCCCGGCGGCGGCTGCGTCTCCGCCGTCTCAGGGGCCCTTGCCGCGTCGCTCGGGCACATGGTGCTCCTGCTCACCTGCGGGAAGAAGAAATACGCCGAGTTCGACGCCGACAACACGGCGCTGAAGAGCGTCATGAAGAAGCACCAGGAAGCCCTCCTGGCCTGCGTCGAACGCGACATCGCAGGGTGCGACGCGATGCTGGCGGCCATGGCGCTGCCGAAAGAAACCGACGCCGACAAAGCCGCCCGCAAACTCGCCATGCAGAAGGCAAGCAAGACGGCCAACGAAGCGCCCCTCGCCATCTGCGAAGAGGCGATCGTCCTGCTGCGCTCGCTCGACGCATCGGTCGGGAAAGTCAACCAGAACGCGATCACCGACTGGGCCTGCGCGGCTCTCCAGGCATACGCGGCCCTCGAGGGCGCCGCCCTGAATGCGAAGATCAATTGCGGCGGCACCGGCGACCCGGTGTATGAAGCGGATGTCCGCGGGAAACTCCGCGCCTGGCTCGACGAGGGCCGCCGGCTGATGGAGTCGGTGCGGGATCGCGTTCATTCGGGTCTTGACGCGACGAACTGACCGGAAGCTCGTCACGAAAATTTCACTCGCTATTAGTACATTCAATATATTGTGCCGCATCACATCCGAACGGTCGCAGTTGCGATGCGACTGAGATCTGTAACACGTCCCCCTTTTCCTCCCGTGCTTCGATACTTCAGCACGAACGGGAACGGAGGGTATCGAATATGCAGATAGATCGTCGTGATCCTTGTGCGACGAGTAGAAATGCTTGTGACCATGGGCGTGGGCGAGCCCCCTGCTGCGGCAGAGCAGGCTTGCCGGTCCGACCGGCACGATTTCAATAGCGAATGAAATACATGCCGCGAATGAGCTTCGACGCGGGTATGGCCCGCGTCGAGAAGCTGTATTCTCTGATGGATCCCTGTCGCCTCTGTCCGCGCGAGTGCGGGGCTCGAAGGCGTTCCGGGGAAACGGGGTTCTGCGGCGCGGGCCCCGTGCTGAAACTCGCGTCATGGAACGCGCACCACGGGGAGGAGCCGCCGATCTCGGGCACACGCGGCTCGGGCACCCTGTTCACGTCGCACTGTACGCTGGGGTGCCTGTTCTGCCAGAACTTTCCCTTTTCCCAGCTTCACAACGGCGAGGAGATTCCGCCCGAAAGGCTCGTGAAGATTCTGACGCTGCTCGCACGGCGCGGCGTCCACAATTTCAATCTGGTCACCCCGGCACATTTCGCCCCGCACCTGCTCGAAGGCATTCTTCGGGCACGCGAGACGACGCCTCCCCTGCCCATCGTCTACAACACGTCAGGCTACGAAAGCCTCGAAGTGCTCGAACTGCTCGATGGGCTTGTGGACATCTGGCTTCCGGACATCAAATACGCCGACAACGAGGTCGCCCTGAAACTCTCCCGCTGCGCCGACTACGTCGGGCATAACCGAGCGGCGCTGAAGGCGATGTTCCGAATGACGGACGGCGGAAACCTGGAACTCGATGACGACGGACTCGCGACAGCCGGCATGATCATCCGCCACCTCGTGCTCCCGGAGCGCCTTTCCGGAACGAAAGCCTCGTTCGAGTGGCTGAAATCCGAGCTCGGAACCGGCGTTCATATCAGTCTCATGTGCCAGTTTTTCCCGGCGTTCACATCTCACGACGTTCCACCGCTTGACCGAGAAATCACCCACGATGAGTATCTTGAAGCGATCGAGACCGTCGAACGTCTGGGTTTTGAAAACGTTCTCGCCCAAGATCCGGAAGAACACGGCGGGGCCTGAAAAGTGAAACGTGAAGATTGAAGGATGACGAGGGCGGTATTTATATATTGTTTTCTGTTGCGGGGATACGGAGGTGGGTGTATACTTTCCGCGCGAGTTTCTACTCTGAAGTTCTCTACCTTTCAGGAGGCTTGAATGTCTGGTCATAATAAATGGGCCAAGGTGAAGCACGTAAAGGGCAAGCTGGACGCAATCCGCGGGCGCCTCTTCACCAAGATCATCAAGGAAATCACCATTGCGGCGCGCAACGGCGGCGGCGATCCGGACAGCAACCCGAAGCTTCGGGCTGCCATCCAGAGCGCGAAGGATGCCAACATGCCCCGCGATAATGTCGACCGAGCCGTGAAAAAGGGCACGGGTGAACTGGAAGGTGTGAGCTACGAAGAAATCACCTATGAGGGCTACGCCCCCGGTGGAATCGCCGTTCTCGTCCGCACCCTCACCGACAACAAGAACCGCACGGTCGCCGAAGTGCAGAAGATCTTCAGCAAGGGCGGCGGCAACATGGGCACCCCCGGTTGCGTCTCCTTCATGTTCGAGAACAAGGGTTTCTTCTTCATCTCGAAGGAAGAGAACCCGAAAGCCACCGAGGACAGCCTGATGGAGATCGTTCTCGACACCGGATGCGACGACCTCAAGGACGTCGGCGACGGGTTCGAGATCTATTGCAACCCCGCGTCCTTCCTCGACATCCGGCCGAAGCTCGAAGAGAAGGGGCTCAAGATCAGCGAAGCCCAGGTTTCGATGATCCCGAAGACGACCGTCAAGGTCGCGAGTGCCGACGTTCCCAAAGTCATGAAGCTCATCGACCAGTTCGAAGAGCATGACGACGTGCAGAACGTCTACCACAACGGCGACATCGCCGACGCCGACCTCGAGGCCGCGGCCGCCGAGTAAACAGGCATTGAAACGAACGGCGCGGGTTTTCCGCAAGGAAGACCCGCTCGTTTTTTCTCCGTCCCTGTCCATGTCGCACGGCAAACCAACATCTGTGGAAGGTCAGCATGATTGAAACGTTGCGGGGGAAGCTGGTTTCGAAGTTTCCGCACAAGGCCGTCGTCGACTGGAACGGCCTCGCGTTCGAGGTCCTGGTGCCGTTCACGACGTCGAAAGCGCTTGCCGAGCCCGGCGAAACCGTGACGCTCCAGTGCCATCTTCACTGGCGCGAGGAAGGGCCGCAGCTGTTCGGCTTCGCGTCGGAAGACGAGCGGGCGTTTTTCCGGCTCCTGACCCGCGTGAACAAGATCGGCCCGAAGCTGGCTGTGAACATCATGTCCGCCGCATCGGTCGACAAGCTCGTCGAAATGATCATGAGCGAGGACGTGCGGAGCCTGACGTCGCTGAAGGGCGTCGGGCAGAAACTCGCGTCGCGGCTCGTCATCGAGCTGAAGGAAAACGTCGCGAAGCTCGGCATCGGAAGCAGCGAGGCCGCACTGGCGCGCGCGGCCGCCGGGCAGACGGCGGCCGCCGGAAAGCTCGCCTGCGAGCGCGATGCGCGCGACGCCCTCGAGAATCTCGGATATACCGGCAAGGAGATCGAACGAGCGATCCGCGACGTTTCGGCAACCCTTCCGCCGGATGCCGATCTGCAGACCGTCGTCGAAGCCGTGCTGAGATTCTTCGCCTGAAGCCATGCGCAAGCGCACGAAACACCCCGAATCGCTCCTTCCGCCGGATACGCCGTTTCCGGATGAAGAGCCGATCGGGGCGGAACCCGCCGAGCCGTCTGTCCTGACGCCGAAACCGATCGCCGAAGACGATGTCATCCTGCCGACCCTGCGGCCGAAGAAGTTCGACGAGTTCGTCGGACAGCGCGAGATCGTCGAAAAGCTCAGAGTTTTCATCTCCGCCGCCAGGCAGCGCGGCGAACCGCTCGATCACACGCTTCTCCTCGGCCCGCCGGGTCTGGGAAAGACCACGCTCGCCAACGTGATCGCCGCCGAGATGGGCGTGCAGATCCGCATCACGTCGGGCCCCGTGCTGACCCGCGCCGGCGACGTCGCCGCGCTGCTGACGGGCCTGCGCGCGGGCGACGTGCTGTTCATCGACGAGATTCACCGGCTCAGCAAGACGGTCGAAGAGGTCCTGTATCCCGCCATGGAGGATTACCATTTCGACGTGCTGGTCGGCAAAGGACCGACGGCGCGAAGCCTGCGCCTGAAAGTCCAGCCGTTCACGCTGGTGGGCGCCACGACGCGAGAAGGCGACGTCGCCGCGCCGCTCAGGGGGCGGTTCGGCGTGGTGTCACGTATCGACTACTATTCAACAGAGGAACTGACGGCCCTTCTTCATACCGTTTCGAAGCGACTCTCCTACCCCGTCGACGATGCAGCGGCCGTCGAGATCGCGAAGCGCGCCCGCGGCACGCCGCGCGTCGCGATTCGTCTGTTCAAGCGGATGCGCGATTTCGCCCAGGTCGAAAAGCAGCCGACGATCGACACGGACACGGTCGCCCGTGGCATGGCCCTTCTCAAGGTCGATCGGCTCGGTCTGGATTATGTAGACAGGCGTATACTCGAAGTGCTCCTCCGCCGGTTCGACGGCGGCCCGGTGAGCCTCGACACGCTGGCCGTCTCCGTCGGCGAAGAGCCCGACACCCTGTATGACGTGTACGAATCGTTCCTGATCCAGATCGGGTTTCTCGCCCGCACCAACAGGGGCCGCGTCGCCACCCGCCATGCCTGGGAGTATATGGGGCTCAAGCCGCCGGCCGAGACGCCGGCCGATCAGCAGCTCCGGCTGTTCGACGACTCACCCGGCAAAATATGACGTTTTGAGCGTTCTCACACGCTCTATCGAAACCTGCAGCGCGCCCCGTTCGCCCTGAGCTTGTCGAAGGGCGAGAGCACTCGTGCTTCGACAGGCTCAGCACGAACGGCATCGAGCATGCAAGTGATTGTTGTGTTCGTTGAGAGACGAGTTGTAGCGTATCATCAGCAACATTTCGCACCGCGACCGAATGGGTATTCCGCGTCTTTCTCGCGTGCCTGAGAAGTCAGGACGCTTCGCAGAAATTTCACGCCGTTTGTTCTTGAAAATCTCTGACGCCATCAGCTTGTCGGCTACGATTCTGAAACGCGGAAGAATCTTGCAGAAGGAGGCCGGCATCTGCTAGCATGGTTCCGCTAAGTCGGTTTATACGAACTGCCGCGATGCGGTTTGTTCATGTGGAGGAATCATGGGTAAATACGTTTTTTCCCGCTCTGCCGTCGTGTTTCTGCTTCTCGCGTTCGCGTTCATCCTCACGGGGTGCGGCGGGGGCGGCGGCTCTACGAGCGCTCCGCGTGAACAGCCCCCTGAAGCCGCCGTGCGCGAACTGCTCGCAAGCTGGAAGAACGGCGCCTCGGCGCCGTATATCGCCATGAATCCTTCGGCCCCCCCGCGCGTCGTCTTCCAGGCGGAACCAGCCCCGACGGCCTCGGATTCCCTCCGATTCCGCGATCTCAGCGGCAACGAGTGGAATTTCCTCGTCGTGAGCATCACCCGGCCATCCTCCACCCGCGCCGAAGTCCGGACGTCGACCTCGGTTGGCTTCAATTCATCCGATCCCGAGGCAACAACGGCATACATCACCTTCATCATGGCCCTCGACGAGGGCTGGTGGTATCTGAGCGACATGATTCTCGAGCTTCCGCCCGTCATCGTCGTCACCAATAACGGCATCGAAGGCTACGTCAGCGAAAAGAACAATCCCGACGTCCGCCTCCAGGGCGCGAACGTTTCCCTTTTCCAGGGCCAGACAAAGATCGCGGAGACGGTGACGGACGAGAAGGGATATTACGCGTTTTCCGGGCTCTATCCCGGCACATATACGCTCGTGTTCACGGGCGGCGGCTACGAGTCGCTGACCATCACCAACGTCGTCGTCAATTGAAAAGAGAACGCATGATGTTTTTCTTGTTTTTGAAGGAGTCGAAAAAATTATGAAGCGGTGTTTCATTCTCCCGGCGGTTCTTTTCGTCCTCGTGTCGGTCGTTCTCATCGGGTGTGGAGGGGGCGGAGGAGGCGGTGGCGGCAACCCCGTCGCGCCCACCGGAGAAGCCCGGCTCGTTTCCCTCACCGGGAGGGTACTGTTCAACAGCGTTCCCCAGGCAGGCGTCAGCGTCTACCTCTACCGGGCCGACGAGGCGGAAATAGCCGGCCTGACCGAGCAGTATACGGCGAACGCCTCGGTGCGCGGATCGCTGCTTCCCGAATCGTCCGCGACCGAACGGACCACGACGACCGACGCCAACGGCGTCTACCGGTTCGACGGCGTGCCGGAGGGCGAATACACGCTGATGGCTCAGAAGTCGGCGACCGAGCGGGCGGCGCTCACGAAACTCGTTTTATCTTCGGTGAACGGCGCGGTCACCACGAAGGACGCGTCGCTCCAGCCCACAAGTGATATAGCAGGAACGATATCCGTCAGCGGCGTCACGGATCTGACCGGCGGCCACGTGTATCTTCTCGGCACGTCGTTCAGCTCCGTCACCGACAGCGCCGGCAACTTCAAGATTTCCTACGTGCCGACAGGAACGCCCTTCCAGCTGATGGCCAATTTCAGCGGTGCCGTTCTTTCACAGCCGATCACGATCGAGGCCGTGGCGGATTCGACGACGGGCAGCCCGGCACTCACGTTGCCGCTCGTTCTGACGAAGCCCGTCGCGCTCGGGAACATCGTCGGCACGGCAACCCGCTCTCTGTTCATTCCCGGCGATGCCCAGAGTCATTCGGGCACCCTGGTGTATCTGCTGCAGAACGGCATGTTCATCAACATGACCGAAACGAACCAGTACGGCGTCTACCGGTTTTTCAACCTGCCCGCCGTTTCCCCGAACAACGTGTATCAGCTCAGGTTCGTTGCGCCCAATTACGTTCCTTCGTCGTCCTTCATCGATGTGACGGTTGCCCCCAATACCGTCACCGAGGCAGCCCAGGTCACCCTTGCTCCCCGGATCCAGTCATCGGTTCTCGGGCGTCTGAGCGGCCGCGTTCAGAAGCAAAGCTTCCTGAGTCTCGATCAGGAAACGCACGCCGTGCTTCTGGGCCTTGCAACCGGCACCACCTCTGCCGACAAGATCGTCTTCAACGTGCAGAGCGACGAGCAGGGCTCCTTCCTCTTCACGAACATCCCGATCGGCACCTACACGCTGTTCTGCGCCGATCCGAACTACGTGCTCGCCGGAGGCCCCATCCTGCGCGAGGTGCGCGCCCCCATCAACGATCTCACCTCCGCTCCCGCCTTCCAGCTCGTTCCGGCCGCGACGGCGAAGCGCCTGGGCGGCCTGACCGGCCGCGTCGTCCGCACCCAGTTCGTCGACGCCGAGGACGATTTCAACGACGTGATTCCTCTCCGCATCGCCACCGGCACCCGAGGCCTGCCCGGATATTTCGAGATGTCCGCGATCGCGGATGCCGACGGCAATTTCGCGTTCATCGGCGTTCCGGTCGGAACCTATTCCCTGTATTGCGCCGATGCGGAATACATCTTCTCCCCCTCGAACCCCGTCGCAACCGCTACGGCAGGAATTCCTGCCGTCAACAACGGCCAGTTCAACCTGATACCGAACCCGGGTTTCGGCGGCTATGGAAGACTCGTCGCGACGATCACCACGCCGGTCGCGTTCATGAACCAGCTCCGTGTGACCCTGGTCTCGCAAACCACTCCCGCGAACAATCGGGAGGTTTCGACCTTCCCGGTCGCCGGCGGGCTGTCTCACAGCCTCCTCGTCCGCGAACTGCCGGCCGATTCGTATGTCATGAAGCTCGAACGAACCACCGGGTATGACCTCGCACCTCACGCGCCGATCGTCATCGTTGCGAACACCCCGAAGATCGCGCCGCAGATCTATCCGACGATCGACATCAAACCGAGAATCGATTCCATAGCGACGACGACAAATCAGATCACCGTGTTCGGCGCCAGCTTCACCGCGGACTGCCGCATCGAGCTTTCCCATCTCGGTCAGGAACCCTGGCAGCAGATTCCGACCGGTTTGACGGCACCGAACCTGAATGGAGACCTTTCCACGATCCGCGGCGGCTACTACGCGCTTCGCGTCGTCGTGCCGAACGTCGAGATTCTTCAGACAACGTATCCGAGCGCCATCGCCATCGAACCGAAGCCGGTTACGGGGCTCGTCGCCGTAAGCACCACCCAGGCGATCGAGACGAACTGGGCGCCGCAGAACGGTATCAGCCTGTATGAAGCGCGCATCTACCGTGCCGGCCAGGGGGTTCCGCTCCAGGTCGTGAAAACCTCCGAATCGGTCGCTTCGTTCACCGGTCTGAAGCCCGGCACCGCCTACGACATTTCCGTCTACAGCGTCGCCGACAGGCTGTTGAGCGCTCCGACAACCGTTCCCAACATCATGACCCAGGCAATCCTCCCCCCGGCATCCAACACATATAATATTCCATTGTATATGGGGATGCCCCAGGGAGTGGCCGTCGGCAGCGGCTGCGTTTACTTCGCCGGCACCGACGACGCCGATCAGATCCATAAGATTTTCCGCGTGAATACCGTGAACGGAAATATCACCAAAGTTGCTCCGTTAGCAACTGCCGTCGCTATCCTGTATGGGGGCCAGAATCTGTATGTGGTCGAAAACAATGCAGGCAGTTATTCGGTGCGCATTTACGACCCGATCGCACTTTCCGGCTCTGCCTTCGTCTTTAACGCCTGGGACAGCAGCGAAATCGCCATAGCATACAGTCCTCTGACATCGAGGGTCTATTGCGCCCGGACAACCTTCGGCGGCATTGCAACGATGACGGAACTGAACTCCACCACCATGAGCGCCGTGCGTGAAACCCCCCTGCCCTTCCTGATGAGTCCGTCGAACCTCCAATGTCAGGTAAGTTCCGACGGAACATCCGACGGGGTTGTCGTCGGGTATTCATATCAGAACATGAGCGACAACTACAGTTATTTCCGAGCCTACTATCCCTCGACGACAACATTGTCCGGGCAAATACGTTACGGGACGTCAGGCAGTACGCTCGTCAAGCTTCTGCGGGAGCCGAGCGGAAGTTTCTATGCCTATACAAGCTTTTCCGGCTACACAGGATATGAATTCAAGCCCACGCTGGACGGGCAGTACGTCTCGAGCATCGCAGGCACGTATGACGTCGACACCAGGTTCATTCTCGACAACAAGGCAAACCGCTGGAGTGCCCAGGGGAATCGCGTGCAGGCGTTTGCGCCGGACAACACCCCGCTTCGCAGTTACACCATCGGCGTAAACGCGGGCGAAACCTACTATGACCCGGTCACACGAAAGGTTTTCGTTCTGAGTTACACGAACCCCAACCTGACCGCGATCCGGTTCGACGCTGATTTCTGACCTGAACCGCCAAGAGCCGCGGGCCCACCCGGGTCCGCGGCTTTTCGTCGATGCGACATTTCTATTTGAAAAGATATCTTTTCTGGTTCATCCGAATCTTGCGTACTTTTCACGACAACTTGAAAAAGTGGAC
>DAOSOK010000052.1 GCA_035373905.1 Candidatus Ozemobacteraceae bacterium
TCCGTGTCCACTTTTTCAAGTTGTCGTGAAAAGTACGCAAGATTCGGATGAACCTCTTTTCAGCCGGCGTTCGGATATGGTAGACTGGCGGCGACATGAGGAAACTTCTGCTGCTGATTTGGCTGGCGTCCTGCCTGCAGAGCGCATCTGCATGCAGTCTGGCGATCCACGACTGGCAACTCCGGTGTTCGCTGCGATTGTCACCGGACATCACCATTCTTCCGCTGAGCGAAGCAAGCGCGCTTCACGAGCGGGTGGCGGACGGTTCGATCAACACCGTCTACCGGCTCGAAAAACCGACGTTCTACGGCGTGGTTCTGAATATCCTGCTGACGATCTTCGGGGGCCACGATTCGCCCGTAACCTGGGTTCTCGTTTCCTCGGGCCACAACCTCGTCGATATTGCAGCCCGCGAAGGGGGATCGACCGCCGTTCTCAGTGCCGATCGACATTCCCTCAAACTCGCCCTGTTTTCGGACAGAAACTCCCGCAATCGCTGCCATCAGCTCGTTCTGTATGAAACCAAGCGCATTCGGGCGATTCACCCGCATCCGGAACGCCCCTGGGCCGAAGAAACGGCCGGCACAGCCTGGATTTCCCTCGTCTTTTTCGAATATCCGGTCCCTGAGAGCATCCTTTCCCTCTCGGCCTTTCCCATTCATGAAAAGATCGAGGATCTGTATGCGAATCTCCCGTTCATCAAGTCCCTGGTCCGGACGGGCATGCTGAAGCGGCGGCCCGGCGCCGAATTCACCCCGGAATCGAAAGAGATTCCCCCAATGCCAGAATGAGAACCGTATCATTTTTTTTACACGCGTCGCTGATTTTTTACATCCTGTGCGCAGGCACGGTGGCAGCTCAGGAGTATCGTCGCATCGACATCGAGCGCCTGTTGCGCGAGCACCCGCTGATGAAGAAGTTCGACCCCGAAGTGGCGCGGTTCATCAAAACGCCGGACGAACGCAAGGACGTCTCGCTCATCCGCACGGAACGAACCGAGATCGAAAAGCGCCTCGCGCAGGCAGAAGCGGCAAAATCGGCGATCGTCAAAAGCAATCTGCTCTCCCGCCCCGGATCGAAGGAACTCGAGGAGGCCTGGTCCCGGATCAGGAAGATGGATTCCGAGATCGCCGGCCTGAAGAGCACGCTCGAACGTCTTTCGAAGTTTCTCGAGGCAGGCGGGATCCCCACGCTCAAGGTGCTCATGGACGACGTCAGATGGATGCTGTCCGATATTCTCTCACGGCAGCCGCACGGTGAAACGACGATCCTCCTGAACGTATTTCCGCGCTTTTCCGCTCCGTGTCCCGCTTTTCCGGAAAGCGGCCTCAGTGATTTTTTGCACTCGAAGGACGTTGGCATGCTCCGCACGTATGCGTCCTATTCCTGTTACACGGGGATTCTGTTCCCGTCGTGTTCCGAACCCATTCTTTTCCGCAAAGGAGAAAACGAAAGATGAAACGCTGCATGGCATTTTTCGTTTCGATCGTCCTGCTGGCTTGCGCCTATCCCAGTCACGGAAGCGAAGTCAGAACGAAAACGGCAAAAATCAATCTTGGAATTGCGGCGAGTCTTCATCCCAGGATGTCGCTCTTCGATTTCCAAAATCTCGGTTTTTACAATGTTCCACTCGGGCTTTCGAAAGAAGCCTTTGCAGAAGCCGTCGCACGAACCGTCGCCACGTCGTCGGAGAAGCTGAACAGGCGGCTCGAGGAGCTCGATGGCGAATTGTCGGAAATCACCCGAAAAAAACAGACCTTGTTCCAGGTCTCTGCAGCGGCGGAGCCTGGCAATGCGTCCCTCAGAAAGCAACTCGCGGCCCTGGATGACCAAGCCCGGCGCCTTCGCATCGAGCGAAGGGAAACGGAGTTCGCCATCGAACACCCCGAGCTTACCCCACCCCCGGAAACCCGAAGTATTCTGAAAGATATTGATCGTGAGGTCATGGAGGCGGTCAGAAGCGTCGCGACGGAAAAAGGGTACGACGTGGTCTTGAATTCGACCTTTCCCGTGCCGTTCGGGTATCCGCTGACGTATCGCACCGGCAAGGAGTTCGGGCGAGGGGTTTCAGGCCTCGAACAGCAGGTCTTTTACGCCCTGACCGCCAACCACGACGACCTGGATCAGCAGGAGACGAAAGAAGACCGGTTCTCGACCTGGCTTCAACTCACCGGACACCCCGAAACCCAGCGGTTTCTTCCGATTCAGCCCTGGCCTCTCGTGGTGCATGGCGGGGAAAGCATCACGGCAGACGTCGTGAGAACTCTGTATCAGCGATACCGCATTTCCCCGGAAATCATCGAGATCGCCGTTTCCGTCATTGCGGAATTTGAATCATCTCCGCCGCCTATTCCGGGGGAAAAATGATATCCTTGTTTCAGGCCATCACCGGTTCGATCGGCCGCCACCGTTCGTCATCTTATCTTTCCTGAGGAGCCCGGCAATGAACCTGACCGCGAGAAGAGCAATCCTCCCGGCGTTTTGTCTGTTCCTTCTGCTGTCGCCCTTCACTGCTTTCGGCCAGGGAGCGGGCGGCGCACTCATCGGAAAAGTGGATTTCCGCGCCCTCGTTCTCCTGCACCCGTCGATGATGGGATACGACACGCAGAAATCCGCCTTTCGGGTCGAACCATCGAAGGCGACGCTTCCCCAGCAGATGGAACGCCGTTCCCAGGAGCATAAGCAGCGGATCGAGGCCCTGGAAAGCGAGATCCGGGCTCTTCGCGCGAAAATCACCGAGCTTCATCGGAATTACACCCGTGACGTGACGGAGCTGAACGACCGATACGCCGCGGGCATCGTCGATCTGGCGACGGGGCCGGCGGGCATGAAACGGCAGCAGTTCGAGCTCGACAAGGCCCAACTGGACTCGACGTATCAGGCCAAGCTGCAGTCGGCTTCGGGGCGTTGCGTCGCGGCGACGGAGGAACTCGATCATCTGCAAAACATCTCTCTTGCACCCGGCTACACCACGCCCGAGGAAACGGAGGCTCGATTCAACGCGATCGTCAAGGAACTGCGGCAGCTGGTGCAATCCGTTGCGGCGCGCCGGGGGATTCAGATCGTTCTGAACACGAGCTTTCAACGCTCTCTTCGAAGAGAGCGCCCCGCGAGGGACTCGGACGAGCCGATCGACCTCAGTTATCAGAAAATTTTTACAACCCCTTTCACGCGCGAAGTGGGCACGAGTCATGATTTCACGGCGGGGTACTACGAGAACATCATCATCATGACGCGCAACTGGCTCGACCACGGGTCGCGGATTCTCAAGCCGGCAAAGTCCTCTTTCATCGATTCAGACATCATTTGCGGGGGGGTCGACCTCACCGGCGAAGTGCTGACCAGCTTGTTTTCATCCTACAAGGTCAATCAGAACATCGGAGCCGCCGTCATCAAAGCCGCCCTTGAGTAAGCCGTTCCAAACACGGTACATTTTATGCGTCCAATAATAACCGGATGCGTCTGCCTGGCGTGACCGCAAGAAACCGAAACGAGGAGATACCCATGAAATTGAAAAAAAGCGAACGGATCCTTCTGGTGATGCTTCTCGTCTTTTTCGGCGGCTGCCTGTCGATCGCGACGGCGGCCGAACAGGATGCTCGCTACAAGCGAAATGGCGAGGCTTATCTTCTTATCGGCAAGGAGTCGGAGCTTCCCTCCGGCAACATCGACTATCGCGGGATCTGGCGCATGAGCGACCCCGAGGGCATCTTCAAACTGACGGAGCCCCAGTATCTCGTGGGGGAAGTCGACATCCTGGACATGACCGTCGACCTGTATCGCAACATCCACACGCTCAGCGACCCGAAGAAAACTGCGATCGGCAACAGTTTCAAGATCAAACGGCAGGTCATCGACGACGGCGTCACCATCGCGGAAGCCGACAAGGGCTGCCATTCCTACATCCACTATGACCACCGCGGTTCGTACTGGGGATACAATACGGATGTCTATAGAACCGGCCCAGCCGGTCGCAGCATCTGGAGGAGCGGTTCCACCGCTGCAAAGCCCAAATACTGGTCCGGCTTCAAATCGGCGGGACCGGGCGTCGAAACGACAGCCCCGGACAACCCCGATGCCTACCTGCTAAAATTTTCCAACAAAAAACTCCAGCTTGGCGTCCATCCAGGCAAAAAGTGGTATGAAATTCCGAACGGGGCTTGGTATTCGAGCTGGAACCGCATCAAGGGCTGCCAGTTTTTTTACCAGGTGTTCGCCGACAAGGTCAGCGGAACGCAGTATGACTGGCAGCTCCAGCAGTGGAAGCCAAACCCCACGGCGACGGTCTACTCGAAGCTGACGGGAAAGCCCTTTGCGACGACCTACGACATGCAGATCAAGCGCGCGACCCTGGCCGGCTGTCTCGACGGCTGCGGCGGCGCGTCCGGTGACGACGCTGTCAAGACCGACAAGATGATCTTCAGCTCTGCCTTCATGCCGATGCTCGACAAGCTCGGCAACCCGACCTCGCGCACCTACTTTTATTCCCGCCCCGAGGGCAAGGCGAACTATTCGATAACCACGACCGGGGAAGGCAGCTCGAATTACGTGCTCAAGGGCGATGCCGTCGGGTACGACTCTGTTCCGGACACCCAATGGCTCGGCGTCTCGATGAAAGACGAGAACAGCGACTACCTTTACTGCCTCGGAAACTCCGTCATCAAAAAATGGATCAAGGACGGAGGCGGAAACTCGGCAGGCATCAACGTTGCGGCCGTCACGGTTTCCAACCAATGGAACCAAAAAGGCGGCATTGTCTTCGCGTTCGACGAAAAAGAAAAGATGATCTACAAATTCGTCAGAAACGAAGCAGGCGCACATGAGAACTCCGCCTTCCCGATCAGCAATATCCTCGCCCAGATCGGCGCCGACAATGACGCGAAGATCGACGACATCAAGGCTGACGGCGACGGCAACCTGTTCGTCGGCCTGACCTTCCCCGGGGTCGACCTGACCGTGAAGGAAATCACGTCGAAATGGACCCTCAACAACGCCTATACGTATGAGCTTCAGCCCCCCGGAAGCGAACTTCAGAAGGGGTCGCTCCTGTTCAAACAGGATTTCACGAAGTCCATTTTCCGCATCAGCGCGATGGGCGAGCCGCCGAAAGAAGTCGGCAAGAAAGTCGTCGCCACCCAGGTCTACAAGCGCGACGTCTCCATGGACCCGAAGGGCTGGAAGGAGCTGCAGGCCGCAGGAATGGGAAGCGTCGGCACCATCATCGCCTCCTGGACAACCCCTCCGGCGAAAGGCACCATAACCGATTACTCGCTCTACACGAAACTGTCCACCGACCCCGACATCGGCCGCGCGAGACTGGCGGTCATCAACGTTCCGAAACCGCCCGACGTGTTGAGCCTCGGTAGCGACAAGTCGTATCTCGACATCATCGGCGCCTATAAGAACAGCATTCCGATCTTCGATCCGAACAAACGCTCGACACAGCAGAACGCCGTCGATCGCTATTCCGGGACGCTCGACACCAGGCAGCTCTATTTCTACATGGTCGAAAACTACCCGATTCCAACCGGTGCGCAGAACCCGACGGTTACGCCGGATTACGACGGCGACGGGCGCTACGGCGGTTTTGTATCGACGATTATCAATCCCAATCCCTCGACCGACCAGACGAACCCCGGAACGATCCGCTATCACTGGCGGATTTGGATGGTCGCTCGCCAGACAGGGAAAGACGCCAGCGGAAACCCCATTTTCGAGCCCGTTTCTCCGGCGGAACCAATGTCGGATTCAACGGCCGGCTCGTATTTCAATTGGTTCTACACCCCCATCGGCGGGAAATTCATTATCACATGCCGTGCCGATTACGACTGGTATGACTATACGCTGGTTCCGTTCGGCACCACGATCACGAAATTTCTCGCCAATCCCGGCAACGCGTTGAAGACCGGGACGAAAGCCATTCCGAGTTCAGGCGGAAACAAACTTCTCCATGATCCCTCCACCAATCAGCTCGATCAGATCATGGAAACGGCACAATTCAACTTCATGAAATCGTCCGGAGCCAGTTATAAAAACACCATTCTCGGAACCGACGACAACCGGGATTACCATGCCGTCATCTCCGCGGTCGTTTCCGACAAGGAACCGAAGCCTCAAGAGGATCCCAAGGAATTTGCACGCGTTCAACGCTGCGACAAGGCGGGAAACAATCCTCTGACGGCAAGCCACTGGTATCCGCAGGCTGCCGGCGTGATGAACCCTGGCGACGGGTTTCACGGCATCCGGGTCGGTACCGAGTATCACTGGCGAATGGACGTGGCTTCGCAGGCCGTCTTCTTCCAACCCCTCGAGAAGGCGCTCAATCCCAGCAATTACAATTTCATCGCCGACAAGCTGACCAATTCCAAAGAACCGGCGTATTATGTGAACGGCGACCCTGAATTCCAGTTCGACAAGACCGGCGATGATCTTCGGTGGCTGCCCGGGTCAACACCTACGATCGAAGCCTATCTCAAGTATCCCGTGCCCCCGATGTCCGATGGGAAGCCGACCTACGTTCAGCACAATCTCCTCTCCGACAGCACAATGGTACCCAGCCAGAATTTCGCCTACTTCACGACGAAGGCGGACCTCCCGCCCACCGATCCGTTCGAGGCGGAGCTGGTCATCGAAATGAGCCAGATGTTCCAGTATGATATGCGCATCTACGGCACGATCAACGGCGTCAAGCGCCTTCTCGGGAAGGTGCCCAATCTGCCCAAGAAGTTGACCATCACAGCGAAAACGAAGGTTCTGATCGTCGACACCGTTTCGCCGGTCATTGCCTTCGGCAAAACAACCCCGACCCAGCTGTATGGTCTGACCGGCCGCGTTCTCGAGTCGGGAACGAACGGCAACCCGTCGTCGATCCAGTTCCAGGTCACGGACAATGACCCCTGGGACGGCGTTTCTGGAATCTCTTCCCACGCGAAATATTCTTCTTCGAATATCCAATCGAACAAGACCACCATCGCGAACTACTACGGCAAAGCCGGATCGGCGTATTACAACCTCAAACCGGTCTTCAACACATCGAACCGCGGCGTTCAGCTGTATTGGAACGTCGCAAGCGTGAACGGAAACCGGCAGGTTTCTCTCGCCCCGAACGCGTACAAGCCCAGCTACGGCTATTTCAGTCCCGGCACGGGCCTCGGAACGCCCAGCATCACCAGCACGAAGGACACGACGACGAACACCTACTACTCTGCCCTGGATTTCAACGTTTTGCTCTCCGAACTGAACGGCGGAAACCCGATATATCTTCCGAAATATTATGCCAACAATACGCCGAACTACGAGCCGTACAAGTTCTGGGTCAGTTCGCGCGACTGTTCGGGCAACGAATCGCTCGACACCCTGCTGAATCTCGTCATCCACATGAAGGATGACATCCCTCCCGATCCGTATGCGATCTGCCAGGAGTTCAAGAACGGCACGTTCGCCCGCTTCCCGACCAACGCCTCGCTCGCAAACGACGATCAGTTCGAGAACAATTTCCGGGCCGCGACCTCGTTCAGCCAGACCTTCGCCTCGCGCGGCAACTGGACGCCGGAGTCCCCCGGCGCCAACAAGACCAACGAAATCTGGGACGGCGGAAAGGATACGGGCTTCAGATCGCTCTGGTCGGTCAGCGACACGATCTCCGCCCTTCCCGATACGATGAAGAACACGACCGTCACGCCCGCCACGATGCAGGTCGAGGACAACGTCGAAGTCCTGATGCGGGTCGGCGCCTCAGACAACTCGGGTGCCGCGACGGCCAAGCTGACCTACAGGTATTTCGACATCAACAAAGCCGAGCAGGCCCAGTCCACCGGCTCTTCGACCTTCACCCTGCCCGGCGTCTCGGCAAACGCCATGACCTCGGCCCAGTCCTCGACCCGGGCCATCTTCCGCGAAGGCAGCTCCATCAAGTTCCCCATGGCGATCCCGATCAGCATCCGCGCGGCTGACGACGCACGTGACTGGGACAAGTATTCCGCCTGCAATATCGGCAACGGAACGTGGAGCTGGGGCTCCCTGACCAAAGGCGGAAGCGCGCCGAACAGGCGGCTGTTCAAGACGACCCTCCCCGTGTACGGCTCGGAACTCACGATCAGGACGATCGAAAGCGGCATCCGAACCCCGGGCAAATGATCCCCGCTGGCCTTCCCGGCGGTTCTGCCGGGAAGGCCGGGGGGTTTTCCCGAAGACACGATGACCCAATTTCCCCGGAGCGATTCATGAACAGCACCCGACCCATCCAGCCCCGAAGCGGTTTCACCCTGATCGAAGTCATCATCGCCACGGTCGTTTTTTCCCTCTTTCTCGGGGGGCTGTTCTCTCTGTACCGTATGGGCAGCGGAATGTTCCAGGCGGGGAGTTGGAAACTCCAGAAGCAGAAAGACGCCGAGCGGTTTCTCGCGAGCCTGAAGGAGCGACTCGAGCAGGCATCGCATGCCGCCGTCGTGAATCCGGCCGGTTCCCCCCAGCTCACGGAATCCCTTTCCCAGATCGGATTCGTGGACGGTTCCATCAATCGCGCAGCTCTCGGGGCCAACACGCGGCGCGTGCTCCTGTTCGCCGTCTGCAAGCCAAGCGTCGCCGGCGCATCAGGACTCCTGCTCTATCACGGCGTGCGGGCGCTCCCGACTCCCGGACAGCCGGGCCTGTTCAACCTCGAGATGATTTCGACCACCAACCCCAACCACGCTTTTTTCACGGGAACGCCATTCAATTTTTTCACCAACGGCACCCCCGATCTCGCCAAGTTCAATCAGGCGGGGGGCCCGACCCCCGGAGACTTCAGACTTGGAGGCAATCCGAATATCGTCGATGTCTCAGAAGTCGCCACCATGACGATCCAGCGTACGGGCCTCGCGTCGGAGAGTCTGCTGAGCATCACGCTCCAGTTCAAACATCCGAACCCGCAGCAGGATAAAACGCACGTCGTCCAGCGCATCGTGAGCCGGATCGAGGTGCCGGCGGCCTCGTACACTCTGGGAGGGCTCTGATGACTCCATCCGCACGCAGAACCGCCCAAGGCGTCACACTGACGGAAATCATGCTTGCCGTCGTCATTCTTGCCGTGTCGTTCCTGCCGATCATCGGCGTCATGGGCGCTTCCGTCAAGGCGACGGCGAAAGAGGATTCGCTCAATCGGGCCATGAACCTCTGCCAGGAAAAGCTCAATACCAGTCTCCAGTTTCCCTTCCACCATTTTGACCTGAATCTCGGGGTCGAGATCACGTCGACGGTTGCCACTCCCGGCCTCTCCCTGACCCTTGGCGATGAAATCATCGAGGGCGTGAAGTATACCTCTTCGCTGACCGTCAGCGACCGACCGGGAAGCTTTCTGATACCGGTGCGAAATCTCGACGTCGGGAACCCGGACGACCCGAAAACATGGACGTTTACCGACACGACGGTCAATTATTCCAACCTGGTTCACACCCATAAACTCAAAGTCAGCTGGAAGAACAAAGGCGATCCGAACGAAAAGTTCTACACGCTGGTTACGTTTCGTGCAAAGTTGAGCGAAGACTGATATGGAAAACGATTCAGTGCGCCTTTCGAACGGCAGACAGGGAACGGCCATCGTCCTCGCGTTGGTTTTCGCGACGATCCTGCTTCAGTTCGCCATCTCCTACAGCGGCCTCATCGGGCAGTCCAGGCCCCAGACCGAGATCATCGACGAGCGTGTGCGGCTGCACTATCTGTCCAAAGGGCTCACCGAAATTGCGCTTCTGAAATTCCAGAAGTTTCCGTCGGACTTTTATAACTGCTGGCGGAATCAGGCCTCGACATCGACGAACATCTCCTTCTGGCTCGATACATCCGGGCCTCTCGCGCGATTCACGATCGAGGCCCCGGAAATGAAGGAATACAAGACCACCGGCTTCGCGGAATCGACATCCTCGTTCAACAACACGCCCATCTGCTTCAACCTGACGGAAATGCGTCTCATGACATCGAACCGATGGAACGTCGAGGTGCTGCAGATCAAGGCCAACGCACACTATACGACCCGGTCCGGGAAATCCATCAACGTCGATGCGGTCCGGACGGTGCGGACGGAGCGCGTGACGATCAAGTAGCCGCTTTCGCCCCCTCACCGGCCGGGGCGGGGTGTTTCATGCGAAACATCTTACGCGGAAAAGAGCGTTTTACAAGGTTTCGACGGGGCCAGCGAACCAGTTTTTCACGCGCGTCACCGACTTGATGACATGCGTCTTTTGCTCCATTTCGAGGGTGAGGAGGGGACGCTTCGCCGGCTCGCGGGCGTTCAGCCAGGAGACGAGCGGGCCGTATTTCACGGTGCCGTCCTCGACCGCGATGTGGTCGTCTTCAGAGCCGAGATTATCATGGAGATGGCATTCGAACAGCCGGTTTCCAAGGCGTTCGAGCCACGTTTTCATCGCTGTCTGCGAGAACAGGTTGAAATGGCCGGTGTCGAAGCAAACACCGGCGACCTTTTCCGGATACGGCTCGATGAGGGCGGCAAGATCATCGGGGCAGGCGTCGTAAATGTTTTCGAATGCGATGCGCAACCCGGCTTTTTCGGCATGAGCAATCACGGTATCGAGCGCGGGGCGGGCCCGGTCGAACCAGTGCGAGAAATTCTTTCCGAGAACGTAGGGGCCGAAGCCGGGGTGAATGACGATCTGGTCGGCGCCAAACCGCTTTGCGAGATCGATCGACCAAGTGAGCCGGTCGAGGCTGACCGCGCGGATTTTCGGATCGTGAGCCCCGAGATTGAGGTCGAAGAAGGGGGCATGCCAGATCGGCTTGAATTTTCTCGATGCAAATTCGGCCTGGAGGGCATTGAAGGCCTCAGGAGCCGTCGAGTCGATATCTTCGCCGGAAAAATACAGTTCGGGCTGGAGTCCCTGGAGGGCAAGAAAGTCGAGTTCTTCGGCTTTCATGTGGCGATAGGACAGATTCACGTAGATTGTCGGGGCTGTCATAATGCCTTCGGGCCTTTGCCTTCCTCGGGTATTGTGGCTTCGTCCACGAGCATGACCGGGATGTCGTCCTTGATCGGATATTGTCGCCGGCAGGAAGTGCAGTTCAGGGTGTCCTTCGCCGTATCGTGAACGATCTCTCCGTGGCAGGCCGGACAGGCGAGAATCTCCAGAAGTTCTTTCTTGATCGGCATGAACAGCTCCTTTCCAAGGTCCGAAACGTGGGCAACAGTATAGACGCCCTCCCCCGAAAATTCAACCCGCCGCCGGAATTCTTTCCCTCGGATGAGTTCTGAAATCGTGACTCGTGATGAAAGAAAGCCACCCGTTCGCCCTGAGCCTGTCGAAGGGCAAAATGAGGAATCATCGGCAAGTGGCTGTTCGTGCTTCGACAAGCTCAACACGAACGGAGACACAAAGCTGGTTTTTGATATGCGGGACTCAATAGTCTTCGCTCGGGAGACCCCAGTAGGAGTTTCCGGGATCGTGCATCTAATGAATGGTATGACTCTTTACGTTCTGGTATAGTGACAATCGTGAAGAAGACATCCAATACGGGGAAGACGGAGCGCCGCTGTTCGTTCGCCACGCCGCTCGCCCAACTTCAGCATTTCGACCGGAAGTTTCGCCTCGGCGCCGATATCGACGCAATTCTCGAGGCGTGCTCGGCCGAGCAGAGGGATCTCACCGACGCCACGGATGCGGTGTTCAAGTGTCTCGTCCGGCATCTGAACCCGACCCTCGCATTTCTCCGCAGTTTCGACGAGCATCTCGAGATGGCAACTTTCTCGCACGGCTGTCTCCGGGAGCTGCTGGAGCAGTCTGTCCCGGATCTGTTCGAGATCGCCGAGCCGACGACGCGCATCACGCCGGCTCTCACGTGGTTCGCCGTTCCGCTCGACATGTCGGGCGAGACGGTGGGCGTGCTCGGCATCGCCTACCAGATCGGTGCGGAACTCCTTCCCGCCGACCATATCTTCGATCTTCTCGACACGGTCGCGGAAGAGCTCGACAGCTACTTTTTCACGATCCGGGACAACCGCCGCAAGCACCTGTTCATCCTCGAGCTCCAGCAGGCCCTGATGAGCAGCATTCCCGCCAGGGCCGTCCACACGGCCGCCACCCTGCTGCAACGCGAGGCCCCTTCCCAGGAACTGCTCGTCATTTACCGGGAAGAAGACCTGATCCCGCCCGACGGCATCCGATACGTGCTGTTTCGCGAAGGCCAGCAGCTGTTCGAAAGCTGTCTCGCGCCCCATCCCGTCCTGAGCAGGATCGTCCAGGAGCAGCCGGACGAGCTGTTCCGGAAGACCGAGCAGGTTCTGGCCGGCCTGTTTCCCGACGTTCAGTTGTCGGTTTTCCACATGGCGGGCCCGTCTCCCGAAAAGCCTCGCGGCGTGATCGTCGCGACGCCGGTCGAGGGCGCCACCCTGCCCGTCTCGGTCCAGGACAGGCTCCAGTTATTCGCCGAAGCGCTCAGGCAGAGGCTCACCGATTTCAACAACGAGATTCACCGGCTTCGCCGCAATTTTTCTTCGCCGGCGGCCGTCAGGCTGATCAGCACCACCGGGTATCAGGACCGTTTTCTCATCCCGCGGACGACGGAGGCGGGGCGCATGGCTGTCACGCCGCCCTGTCCTCTCGGCAGTCCCGGCGACGATCCGAAAGACCGCCCCCTGCTGGTCCGCCTGCTGCATGAGTGGCTCTGCATGGCCACCGAGCGCCTCTTCGAGCAGGAAGCCGCGCTGGAACCGTCATCCGCCGGCAGTCTCACAGCGCTGTTCGGCCCGCCGTTTTTCGAATCGACCCGCCGACAGACCGTCGAGCGGATGGCCGCGGCCGGAATCCGTCTCATGGCCGCATGGAATGAACTCCGCACCCGGTCCGATTTTTCCTCCCTCCAGACGTTCCGGATGGCCCCCAGGATCGCCATGACGCTCGAGCCGGTGTATATCGATTATATCGGCCCCTACCGCGACATCCACGCGTTTCCCACGGGCCCCGATATCCTGCCGGCAATGCTTTCGGCAATCCGGCCGGGCGACTGGATCTGCTCGGCGCTCGTTACAGCTGAAGCGACGAGTGCCATGCCAGGCCGCTGGAACCTCGACGCCCCGATATATATCAATAAAGATATATATGGCGAAACCTACGAGTCCTATCTCCTGAAAGAGTAGCGACCGACGACCATGCCGGGCACCCTCGTCATCCGCCTGAAGGGAATGGGCGACATCGTCCATCTCCTGCCCTCGCTGGAGATGCTCTCCCGACAGGAGCGGCTGCGCCCGATCGCGCTTCTCTGCCAGGCCCCGTTCGGCGACGTCGTTCCCGACGACCTGGGAATCGAGCTGTTCCAGATCCCGGCCCATGCCTCTCCCATGCAGATGTTCGAGCTCGTCCGCCGGATCAGAAAGCGGCGGTTCGACCGGCTGTTCGACCTGTTCGCCAACCCCCGGACCGCGCTCATCAGTTTTCTGAGCGGCGTTTCACGGCGCTGCGCCTTCGCGCACCGGGGGCGGTTGTACGCCTATCACGAGACGTGGACGCCGCCGGACCCAAATCTGCATCTGTCGCACCTGTTCCGGGATTTCTTCGCCCGGTTCGGCGTCGAGGGAGAGATCGGGCATCCCCGGCTGGCGGCACCCCCGGCATCGGCGGCGCGGGCGGAGGCGATTCTTTCGGAACTCGGCCTGAAACGACCTCTTCTCGGAGTGAACGCGCACGCCACCTACCCGTCGAAGGCCTGGCCCGAAGGTCATTTCGAGCATCTGGTCCGGCGATGGCACGCCGCGACGGGAAAGAAAGCGCTTCTTTTCTGGGGTCCCGGCGAACGCGCGGCGACCGGACGACTGCTCGCAAAGCTGGGTCCCGGGCTGGCCGCGACGCACGAGGCGCTGTCGATCCGTGATTTCATCGCCCTGCTCGGCCGCCTCGACCTGTTCGTGACGGGCGACACGGGGCCGATGAACCTCGCCTGGGCGCTCGACACGCCGACGGTCGCCCTGTTCGGCCCGACGACGCGCCGGGCCGTGGCGCCCGTCGGGGAACGGCACCTCTCGCTCCATCACCCGACGCTCGAATGCCTGCAATGCCACAGGGAGACCTGCGACGACGGCCGATGCATGACCGAACTGACGCCGGACATCGTATTTGATGCGATATACAAAAAACATCCCGCCCTTTTCCCGGAGGCACGCGACCCATGATGCGCCGCGCCGTTTTTCTCGACCGGGACGGCACCCTCAATCCCGATCCCGGCTATATTTCCCGGCCCGAAGACTTCGAACTGTTTCCCGAAACCCCGAAAACCCTGCGGCGTCTGCGCGACGCGGGGTTTCTGCTCATCATCGTCACCAACCAGTCGGGAGTCGCCCGGGGAATCATCCCGCCGGCCTCCCTGGAGAGAATCCATGAAAAGATGCGGCGGGAACTGGAGAGAGCGGGCGCCGCACCGGACGCCATCTACGTCTGCCCGCATCATCCCGATTTTCCCCAACCGGGCCATGCGGCCGGCACGGCCTGCGGCTGCCGGAAGCCCGAGCCCGGGCTCGTCATCCGGGCCATCGCCGACTGGAAGATCGACGCGGCATCCTCGTTCGTGGTCGGCGATCGGATGACGGACGTGCAGATGGGTCTCGCGGCGGGCGTTCCGCCGGTTCTCGTCGGGCCGAAAAAGCCATCCGACCTTCCGCCGCACGTACCCTGTCTGCCGGACCTCCCGGCCGCCGTCGACTGGATTCTTTCGCAGGGCTGATCGAGGCTGAATCGGCGCATTCGCGAGTCTTCCGTACATATTTTTGCGAAACTTCCCCACACCCCCCCGCCGGTTCGTATAATCGAATTATCGATCCTGACGAACCGAACGAAAAAGAAGAAGGAGAATAAGAATATGTTGAAGTCAACCGCCAAGGTCCTCTTCGGAGCCCTGATCGCCATCGGCCTTCTTATTCCCGCCGCCCCCGATCAGGCCGAAGCGAAAACCAAGAAGAAAGCCGGCTTCTTCACCCGCGTGAAGCGTGCCGTGAAGCATAAGGCCAAGATGACCGCCAAGAAGACCCGCCGCGCCGTCGTGAAGGCCGGATGCGCCGTGACCAACGGCGTCATGGACAGCGCCGTGAAGGCCAAGTCCGCGATCACCGGCAAGAAGGCCAAGAAGGTCTGGGTCAAGGGCCACTACAAGACCCACAACAAGAAGCACACCAAGGGTCACTTCGCCCGCGTGAAGCGCCATCACAAGTCCTCCGGCGGCGCCTCCGCTCCGGCTCCGGCTCCGGCCCCGGCCCCGATGCCCTCCGATCCGGCGATGCCCCAGTAAGCAAGACCGACATCCTGAAACCCCGCGCAGACGTGCGGGGTTTCTTGCTGTTCGGCCTCTTCAGCCCGCCTGCGGGAAATTCGGCGCCGCCGTCACCCAATTTTCGGCGTTTCCTGGCTCACTGAATAGAAACACTGATCCGAAGCGGCTTTTCACGAGATCGATACAGGAATGGAACTTGCTATATTTCCCAAAACCCCCTCAGGGAGAAAACGGATGCGACGGTTCGGTCTGCTTGCGGCCTTGGGAATCATGATGAGTTTCTCCGTCACGGCTTTTTCCGCACCGGCGGGCGACGCGCCGTTCGACGCCACGCAGCTGCTGACCGGCTACGCCCGGGACCTTCCGGCACCGCGCCTGGAGGGCTCCGAGGCGGACACCCCGGCTCCCTTCGGTCTTTCGCTGTCGCGCGAACTCCCCGCGAAAAAGGCGGGCGATGTCGATGAGTTCTGGACCTGCAATATCGCGTCCAACACCTTCGAGCGCACGCCGGCCTCGCTCGAGGTCGTCGGGAAGCATTGTTACGTGTATCTCGAGAAGGGGCAGACCGTTCCCGCCGCGCGTCTCGAAGAGATCGCCGACGAGTTCGACACGCGCATCTATCCCACCGTCACGGGGCATTTCGGACAGGAATGGAACCCCGGCATCGATGACGACCCGCGCATCACCCTTCTGCTGATGGACATCAAGGACGGCTACCAGCCGAAAGGCATGTATACCGCAGGCTATTTCAACCCCGGCGACGAGTATCCCGAGGGCCAGCTCCCCGCTGACAGCAAACTCAAGGGCAACCGGCGGGAAATGTTGTATATCGATCTCAATCCTGCCGACGTCACCAGCCGCACGTTCCTGTCGGTCGTCGCGCACGAGTTCCAGCACATGATCCATTTTCACCAGGATCCGAAGGAAAACACCTGGGTCAACGAGGGCTGTTCCCAGATGGCGACCTGGTTCTGCGGATACGGGCACCCGGCGCAGGTGAAGGCGTTCACCCGGACCCCCGACAACAGTCTCGTGGCCTGGAACCGGTTCAACATGCTCGCCAATTACGGCCAGACGTATCTCTGGAACGCGTTTCTGACCTCGCGCCACCTGCGAAGCGAACAGCAACGGAAAGCGTTCTTCACCGCCCTGGTCAAAGACCAGGAAAAGGGCGTCAAGAGCTACGACGCCCTCCTCAAAGGCCTGGGAACCGATTTCACCGCCGCCCACCGCGAGTTCGTCCTGACCTGTTTTCTGAACGATCCGGCGCTGGAAAAGGGCCGGTATTCCCTCGGCGAGGGTCTCGAAGAGGTGAAACCGGCGCCGTCCGACCTCGTCAAGGCGCTCCCCGGCATGCTCTGGGGCGACGTGTTCCTCTGGGCCGCCGACGCGGTCAAGGTCGACCTGGCGGTCGCGAGAAAGACCCTCCGGATCGACTTCGCCGGCGATCTGACCTCTGCGAACAACCAGTTCGACGTGCTGACGGTCTTCATCGACAACTCCGGCAGCAAGCGCGTTCAAGTCCATATCATGGACAATATAAAGGCCACCACCGGCCGGACGCCGATCCAGCCCGTCATGCTGCCGGGCGGCCCGTATTCCCCGGACGACCCGTACACGCCGCCGCCCCCGCAGGTCCGCACCCAGATGGGATACAGCGTCGTCGACGTTCCCGAGGGCTTCGACACGATGTTCGTCTTCGTGATCGGGAAGACCCCGATCGGCGATCCGGAAGAGTTCTTCGGCCTCGACCCCAAGGTGCGGTATCGCCTCGACATCAAGGATTCCGGCGAATCACCTCGACCCGCCCAGGCGGTCGCAGCGGCCGATCTGTCGGCGCTGATCAGCGAGTATGCCTCTATCGTCGGCACTGACGAGCCCGTCTCGTCGCCAGAACGGATCGAGCGGATCGATCAATTGAACCGGGAAATCGCAGGCTCCGTGCGCGTCCGGCTCGAAACCGGCTCCGTCGCGGACCTGGAGAGGGACGTCGGAGCGATCCGCGCTCGGCACCCGGACATGCCGGCGTTGGCCGGTCTGTTTGCGAACATCCTCACCCAGGCAGAGTTTCAGCGACTCCACACCGCCATCCCGCAATGACATATACTGTCCTCGTACCCGATGTTGGATTCACAAAGGAGAACCCGATGAAGTCATCACTTGGAATTCTGAGGACGTTGTTCGTCATAACGGCCGTGCTGGCCGCCATCCTGGCCGGCGCGGCGGCCGACGCCGCCGATGTCGGCAAGCCGCTCATCGCGCTCCGGATGCCGTTCCCCGCGGGCCTCGCGGGCATGAACCCGGCAGCCGCGGGCTTTCCCGAGCTGAAAGACGAGTTCCGGAAGATCGAGGAGACCGTCAGGAAGCGGATCGACTTTCTTCCCGACCAAGACCTGAAGGAAATCCGGCTGTTCGTTCTCGATGACGGCGGCACGGGAAGCCTTTCCGAGGATATGCTTCTTGTCCAGCTGAAAGGGAACCTGGACCAGGCCAGGCTGATGCCCGCGCTTCCAAATCTGATCAGCATGCTCGAGAAGAAGTCGCTCGGCGAAGGCGCCGTGAAGATCGGCGCGAAGAATGCCGTGAAGGGGAAACTCGTCACCGTGTTCTTCTCGGCCCCCGACACGCTGTGCATCGCTTCACACAAGATCGCCAGAGAGGCGATCGAAGCAGGCGACCAGTTCTTTTCCCAGCTCGAGTCAGCGGCTCAGCCGGCGATCTCAGGCATCGATCTCCAGATCGAGGCAGCCCGCCTGCTCGACCGACAGCCGGAGTTCAAGACCCAGAGCGGGAAACTTCCCGAGGGGTTCCGGCTGATGCTCACCTCGCTCCAGACCGTCAGGCTTTCGGTCGCTGCGGGCGTCCTGAACCTCAGGCTGGATTTTTCCCAGACCGGCGGCGCCGAAGTCGGCGCATCGATGATCGACTCGTTCAAAAGCATGGCCGCGGCGAAAATCCAGGAAGAGAACGGAAAGCTCGATCAGAAGGCCGACACGATGGATCCCGGCACCCTGCTGCTGGAATGGCGCATGCAGAAGACGCTTCTCGCGATCGGCGCGACCCTGCTCAAGCGCGTCACGCTGGAAAAAACGCCGACGAGCCTTCTGCTGTCGATCCAGCTCCCGGAGATGTTCAAGGATGCGAATCCGATGCTGCTGACCTCGACGGTCGGCGTTCTCGCAGCGATCGCCATTCCGAATTTCCAGAAAGCCAGGATGCAGGCGCGGAAGACCGCATGTTTCGCGAACCAGCGGGTGCTGCTGGGCGCGATCGAAATGTATAACATGGACAATGCAACGATGAAGACGACGCTTTCCCCCGAAGACTACGGCCCCGGCGGCGTCCTCGTCATGAAAGGGTATCTCCCCTCGGGCCTGTCGCTTCCCGAGCCGGGCTGCTCGTATTCCTCCGTCGGCGACCTCAGCAGGGGCGGATCGATCAAGTGCGCGATTCACGGCGGCGTGGCCGAGAAATAAAAGTTCCGCTTTTTTTCCCACACCCCCCCGGTTCGTTTGTACAATCAAAACATAATTCCCCCAGCGCATTCGAAAGAACACGGAGGAACGAAAAGATGATAAGCCGTTCAAAAGTGCTCGCAGTCGCCCTTCTCGCTCTTGGCGTCCTGTTCGGTGGCGGCGAAGCCGACAAGGCCGAAGCGAAAGGCCATCACCACAAGAAAGCAGGCTTCTTCACCCGCGTGAAGCGCGCGGTCAAGCACAAGATCAAGATGGCGGCGAAAAAGACCCGCAGAGCGGTCGTGCGCACGGGTTGCGCGATCAAGAACGGCATCATGGACAGCGCCGTGAAAGCGAAATCGAAGATCACCGGCAAGAAGCCGAAGCGCGTCTGGGTCAAGGGCCACTATAAGACCCACAACAAGCATCACACCAAGGGTCACTGGCGCCGGGTGAAGCGCGGCCACAAGCCGTCGGGCGGCTGCTCGAACCAGGGCGGCGCGACCCAGGCCCCGGCCCCGATCTCCGGCGGACAGCCGCTTCCCCCGCTCGATCCGGCTCTCCCCAACTGAGGCAAACCGCATCATCAGCGGCCCCGTGCAATCGGCACGGGGCCGTTTCCGTTTTCACTCTTTTCTTTCTTCGCTGTACCTCCTATAATGGCGGCCATGACGGAACAGGAGTATGGCAGCGACCGGCACGCCGCTCCGCCCGCCCGCTGGGAATCGTGGCTCGGCGCGCGGGCGGGCGAGGGTTCCGTGGCGCTGGTCGCCCTGGCGTATTTTTTCTTCGTCATCACCTCGTATTACGTGCTCAAGCCGATCCGCGAGGGACTCGCGATCGAACTGGGCGCGCAACGCATCCCGGCGCTGAACATCCTGTCGATGCTGTCGCTGATCGGGGCGAACGCGGGGTACAGCTGGCTCGTCGGCAGGTTCGACCGCGAACGCTTCATCACCTGGTTGACGCGGTCGTGCAGTGTTGCACTCGTCCTGTTCTGGGCGATTTTCCAGTTCACCACTCATCCAGCCGCAGGCACGGGCATCTGGATCGACCCGGCCAGCCTTCCGGCCTGGTTTCCGGGCTGGCTGGCAATTCCGACCTCGCGAGTATGCCTGATAACGCTGTATTTCATCTGGGTGAACCTGTTCGGCCTGTTCATGCCCAGCATGTTCTGGTCGTTCATCAACGACTCCTTCACGACGGACCAGGGGAAGCGACTGTATCCGACGATCGGGTACGGCGGCCTCGTGGGCGGCCTGTGCGGCGGCATCATCACCGTCGCGCTCACGAGCGTGCTCGGAACGGCGAACATGTTTCTCGTCGCCGCCGTCTTGCTCGAGCCGACGATCTGGTGCATGCGGTTCATCAGCCGGCGCTGCAGGGCCGTTTCTGCGGTTTCCCGGGAAACCCCGCCGTCAGAACCGGTGTCAGTGGCTGACGGGCAGGATCATCACGCAAGAAAGGCGAGCCCCTGGGACGGCTTCGTCGTCACCTTCACCTCGGCCTACCTGACGCTGATGGCCCTGGAAATGTTTCTGTACACCTTCGCGAGCAGCATCTTCTCGTATCAGATGAACGCGCTGATGGAGGCAGCCCGGCTTTCGCCCGATGCGCGCACCGTGTATTGGGCGAACATTTACAACATGATCAACGGCCTCTCGCTCGTGACGCAGTTCTTCGTGACACGGCTCGTCATGGGCCTCCGCTACCCGACGATCGGCCTTCTGCTGCTGCCGGTTTCCCAGATCGTCGGTTCGATGCTCCTGATCCGCATGCCCCTGCTCGACATCGCCGCAGCCGTCGGCGTAGTCCGCTACGCCCTCAACTACTCGACCGGCCGCGCCGTCCGCGAACTGCTGTTCACCCCGCTCAGCCACGACGAGAAATACCAGGGAAAAGGCTTCATCGACACGCTCGTCTTCCGCGCGGGAGACGGTCTGTCGTCGGTCCTGCTTCTGTGGGGGCTGAGCGTCTGGGGGGCCGGCCCCTGGGTCGACGTCACGATCGTCTCGACGATGGGCTTTTCCGCCATCATCATCCTCGCCCTCGGAAATATATTTTTATATATAGGAACCCGCGACCGTCCGCAGAAAGCGCCGGTAACTTGAAGCACCTTACATCTCAGATGGAAGGTCGCTCATCACAGAGAACACGATAAACACAGAGGTTTTCTTTTTCTCCGTGAAAACCTCCGTGTTTTTTGTGTTCTCCGTGACGAAGCTGCTTTTCTTGTTCTGACGATGGCGTTGAAAGGCTGAAAAACGGAAGACGGGATTTGCGCGGGAGAGGATTTCCTGTTACCATGGGGCCTCTTCAAATCCGCATCAAACCGGGGGACAAACGATGAGCGTCAAGATGATCGTGGTCGGATCGATTGCATACGACACCCTGCAGACACCGAAGGGAAAGCGCGAGCGGGCGCTCGGCGGCTCGGCCACCTACTTTTCGACCGTGGCGAGCTATTTCACGAAGGTCGGCCTCGTCGGCGTCGCCGGAACGGACTTCGAGGCCGCGCATATCGAGTTTCTGAAGAGCCACGGCGTCGACACGTCCGGCTTCGAGCGCGTCGAGGGGAAGACGTTTCACTGGTCGGGCTCGTACGGCGAGGATTTCGGCGACGCCACGACCCATTCGACCTGCCTGAACGTGTTCGAGACATTCGATCCGAAGCTGCCGGCCGATTACCAAAACGTCGAGTTTCTCTTCCTGGCCAATATCCATCCCGCGCTTCAGATGCGCGTGATCGAGAAGGTGAAAAAGCCCCGCCTGATCGCCCTCGACACGATGAATTTCTGGATCACGAGCGCGCTGGACGACCTGAAGAAGGTCCTCAGGCGCATCGACGTCCTGTTCCTGAACCAGCAGGAAGCCCTGATGCTGAGCGGCGAAAAGAAGCTGTCGGGGGCCGTTCCCAAGCTGCTGTCGATGGGGCCGAAGCGGCTCGTCATCAAGCTCGGCGAACTCGGCGCGTTCACCGTGACCGAGGCCGGCCGGTTCTTCGCCCCGGCTTTCCCCTGCAAGGACATCACCGACCCGACGGGGGCCGGCGACTCGTTCGCAGGCGGCTTCATGGGCAGCCTGGCCGAGCACGGCGACCTTTCGGAAAACGGGTTCAGGCGCTCGATGCTCTACGGAAGCACGATGGGCTCGTTCACCGTCGAGAATTTCAGCCTCGACACCTACAAGACCCTCACCCGGAAAGACATCGACGAGCGCTTCCGCGCGATCAGGGAGATGATCGCGGTTTCCTGAGCCAACGAGGAAACGTCGGGCTCGCATTCGGCATGAGGCGCGCCCGACGTTTCTTCAGGAAATGATGCCCTCGGCGGGTTTCTGCCGGCAGCGGCACCGGGCGCGTTCGCGGGGAATGGCCTTGATCAGCGGTTCCATGATGCGGCGCAGGTTTTCCGCGTTGTGCTTGAACACTTCCATGACCTCGACGGCCGTCACTTCGGGAACGTTTCCGACCAGCCCGGCGTCGAAATCCGTAACGAGCGCTATATTTACGATGCAGATCCCGAGTTCCTGCGCGAGCACCACCTCGGGATATTGGGTCATATTGATCGTGTGCCAGCCCATCTGAGTGAACCACCGGCTCTCGGCTTTCGTCGAGAAGCGCGGCCCCTGGATGACGACGATCGTGCCGCCGTCGTGGGCCTTGATGCCGTTTTCACGGATGACGCGCACCGCGATCTCGCGCAGTTCGGGGCAGTAGGGGTCGGCGGAGGAGATGTGCATGACGGACGGACCGTCGCAGAAGGTGTCTTTCCGGCCGTTCGTGCGGTCGACGAACTGGTCGGAGACGACGAACTCGCCCGGCTTGATGTCGGGCTGGAGCGAACCGCAGGCGCAGGGGGAAACGATGCGGGACACGCCGAGTTCGCGCATGGCCCAGAGGTTGGCGCGGTAGTTCACGGCATGGGGCGGAATAGCGTGGCCGCGGCCGTGTCTCGGGATGAACGCGATGCGCACGCCGCCCACTTCCCCGATCTCGACGGTGTCGCTGGGGGCGCCGTAGGGCGTGTTGATTTTCACCTCTTCCGTCTTCGTCACGAACGAGTAGAAGCCGCTTCCGCCGAAGATCCCGATATCGGCCCGCGGGGCCGTTTTTGTCGCCGTCATGTGAGTCCCCTCCCCTTCGGTGAATTGTGAAATCCGTTCCGTCTCGACGATATCATATTTTCGCGCCCGCCACCGATCCGCTCACGACGAGCATTCCGGTTTTCTCATGCGATATCGGCTGGAGGGGCGGGTTTCAAACCCTCAATCTTGCCCACATCTTCGCAAAGGCCGTTCAAATGCAGACTTGCAGGGCGGGTCTCCGTTTTTCGAAAATCGCGCCGTGACACCTTTCCGCCAGCTCGAACCGATTGCCTCCCGCTCATCTCCATGGCTTTGCCAGAACCCCTTAGAATCGCCATCCTGGCGATCTGCGGGGTGCCCGTCCTTCCTGGACGGGCATGGCAAGCCATGGGATTCGCTTACGGATCGGTTCGGCCGGCTCCAAGAGTGTCACTCTGCGAATTTCGAAAAACCGTTTCTAACAATAGCCGGTGTGGCGTTTGGTGAAGGTACCATTCAAGAGTATCCCGCAGTGGGTAAGAATCAGGGTTTCAAACCCGCCCCTCTGTCTTAATCCTGATGAACATGTCAGGCGCAGAGACGCAGAAAATGATTCAAATCGAGGGGATCTGCGTCATCTGCGGATGAAAAGAGAACCGCCCGGCGTTCGACGTGCCGGGCGGTGCGGGTTCGGTCGCGGAGCGGTTACTTGCCGCTTTTGAGCATCTGGTTATAGAGGGTCAGATATTTCTGGTATTCGGTGTAGGCCTGCTGGGCGGCCTTGGCGTCGCCGGTCTGGGTCGCGGCCATGTAGGCGCGGTAGGCGGCGAGATACTGGTCGTAGACCTGCTCGGACGTCTTTTCCCCGGAGGTGACCGTCGCGGTCGGGGTCGGGGCCGCGGCTGCGGCGTGGGCGGTCGTACCCGCTTCGGCAAGGCGGCGTTCGATGATCGACTTCGAGCGCTCCTCCTGGATCGCCAGTCGCTCTTTATTGACGAGGATCGCGCTCTTGCCCGTGAGTTTCTTGATCAGCGCGGCGACGCCGCGTGCGATGAGACCGCCGCCGATGACGCCGATGGCGAGCATCGGGAAGCCCATTCCGGCCATGAGGAGGCCGCCACCCACAGCGCCGAGAACGGTCGCGACGTTGGCGAAGCTGGATGTAGCCCAGCCCATAAGTTTCTTGGCGACGATGAATCCGCCGACCCCGCCGGCGACCATACCGATCGGGCCGCCGCCCACGGCCATGCCGAGCACGGCGCCCATGGCGGCCCCGGCCAGGCTGCCCGCCGTGATGACGACGCCCTTCAGAACCTTGCCGACGCTCTGGAGGAAGCCGGCGTCGACGCGCTGGGGAACGGCGGCCCAGAGGGAGAAGACCATCGACAGGACCAGGAGAATCGAGACTTCCTGGCGCCTGCGATACGTGATGCTCATGTTCATATGATGTTCCTCCTGCGTGAAGAAGGGCTAAGGTGCGTACGAGACTTCTTCATTATACGTACCGCCCCCGGGGGTGCGGAAGGTACCCTGCGAAATGCCCGGTGCGGGTCAGTCCTGGGCCCGGAGAGGTGCGGAGGCGTTCTGGGATGCAGGGGTGCGGTGCAGGAGAAACGCTTCGACGTCGGCAAGGCGCTGCGCGATGAGGGGGGTGACGAGTCCTGCATTGAACCTGGAAATATCCAGCTCGATGCCCCCGTCGGCCAGGCCAAGCGTCAGGCCCCCCCCCTTGAAGCGGTTCTCGAGAACAGCCCGGACGGCGGCATCCAGAGCCACGTCGAGGCGCTTGACCATGCTGGCGGCGACTTTTCCCGGCGCAAGGCCCGACTGGTCGCCGTCGACGCCGATGACCAGGAACGACGAGCGGCGGGAGGCTTCGATCAGTCCGAGCCCGGTGCGGCCGGCGGCGTGATAGACGAAGTCGGCCCCTTCGGACGCCATCTTCAGGCCGAGCTTTTTCCCCGTTTCCGGGGAGTTGAACGCTTCGGGGGTGTCGCCGGCATACTCAACGAGCAGTTTCGCCTGCGGATTCACGAACGCGATGCCGTTCCGGAAGCCCTTTTCGAACGCCGAAATCACGGGAGACACCATGCCTCCGAGGAATCCGATGTTCTGGGTTTTGGTCAGAAGGCCCGCGAACGCTCCCGCGTAGAACGAGCCTTCCTCTTCGTTGAACAGCACCGACATGACGTTGGGAAGCTCGACGACGGAGTCGAGGAGGACGAACGGCACGTCGGGGTGTTTCGAGGCCACCCGACGAACCGCTTCGTTGGCGAAGATTCCGATCGCCGCGACCAGAGTCGACCGTCGGGCGGCGAGGAATTCGAGGCTGCTCTCGATCGCAGCCACGTCTCCCGGTTCGACCACGTCGACGATACAGCCGGGCAGCTGCCGCAGCTTCTGAATTCCCGCATACGCGGCGTCGTTGAAGGCGTGATCGCCGAGTCCGCCGACGGACAGCACGATGCCGACCCGCACCGTTTTTGCCGGGGGCCGGGAGGCGGTTTCCGCCGATGCGCCCAGGGCGCAGGCGAACAGGAAAAGCGCGCATATCAGAAGCCGAGTCACAAGCCGCATGATGGTTCCTCCGCGAAGGATATTACGTGAAATACAATCAGGATTGGGAAGCCGCGTTCTGAGGCGGGGCGGCAATCGGACGCACTTCGAGGATGCCGAGCTGTTTCAGTACCTGCTGGAGCGACCAGAGTACACGCTCATCGTATTTTCCCCGTTTGCCAGACATCTCGACGATCGATTCGCGATACGTGCGTTCGGCGGCATAGGGGCGATAATGGGTCATGGCATCGAAGGCGTCGGCGACCGAAACGATCAGGCCCGCAAGCGGGATATCGGGGTCCCGCAGACCGCGCGGGTAGCCGGAGCCATCGGGGGACTCGTGGTGAGAAAGCACGGCATCGGCGACCCGGTCAAAGCCGGGAATTTCGCGGATCATGGCCGAGCCGACCATCGCGTGCGACTCGACCTGGCGGCGCTCGGCGGCGGAAAGCGGGCGGCGCTCTTCCAGAAGCGTCGCGGGAATCGAAACCTTGCCGATGTCGTGAAGCAGGCCAGCGAGTTCGAGATCGACGAGCTCGCGCTGGGAGAGGCCCATGTTCCGGCCAATCGCGACACAATAGTTGCGGACGCGGTCCCAGTGGCCGAACTCTTCGATGGCCCTGTTCTCGAGAACTTTCAGGAACAGGCCGAGCAGGGATTCGAGCCTGACGAACTCCCCGAGCAGCCCGAGCGCAGATTCGACGTCTTTCGGCTGATTCCAGCCGGAGAGCGCCGCTTCGGTTCCCTCGGCGACCCGGAAGCTGATCAGCCAGGTCATTCCGGCGGCCGAAACGGGCTTCCACCAGCGGCCGGCGAAATGCATGCCCGCGTGGGCCGCCGACAACTCGTCGGGCAGTTCGGTCGGAGGAAGCGAGCCCCGGCCGTCGTGTCCGCGCCATGTGCGTCCCCACGGGAACCAGACCTGCACCTCCCCGCCGACGCCGGCGATGGCCGTCGTAAGCTGCGCCAGCACGGTTTTCCAGACTTCCGAGATCGAGCTGAGTTCGAGCGGTTTCATTATCGCGTCCTCCCGGGGTGCCCCCACCTGCATCCGCTGGTATTTGAAAAAGCATACCCCGCCCGTCCCCTCAAGGCAACATCTTCCATCCCGGCTCAGATCGAGAGCACTCATTGCACAACGGCTGAATCGCAGAGTTCTCAAAAGGCACAAAGGGCAGAGAGAGAAATGCAATCCTCAAAACACACGGCCTGAAACACCCTTCACCTCCCGTACACCCTGAGGTCTCGATGGGCGAACATTTGAAGCACTGGAGAGCGCTGGTCCGCGCTTCGACGCCTCAGCTCGAACGGGCAGTCCATCGACGCGTTCCTCGTGATGCGAGTCTGTTTGCCAATCGTAAGAAATTATACTATCCTGGGGGATAGGATAATGCATTCTACTCGAGTCATACGATCACAGGAGATGTCCGTGAACACGAGAACGACGGCGTATATTCTCATAACCCTCGTGTTATGGGGGCTCATTCCGATATTCGACAAACTTGCTCTGGATGCGAAGAAAATCCCCCCTTTCATTGGAATCGGCATTCGCGTGTCGGTCGCCGTTCTCGTGCTGCTGCCCCTCCTGTATGCCGTGCCGGACCTCAGGGAAGGCTGGAACGGCCTCGGCGCGAGGCAGTTCCTGGCGTTCGCGGCCAGCGGTATTATATCGCTCATTATAGCGCAATACTTCTATTACGAGGCCCTCAGAGACAGCCAGGTCTCGAAACTCTTCCCCCTGCTGTTCGGCGGCGCGCCGGTCGTATCGATGCTTCTGGGCTGGTTCGTGCTCGGCGAGAGAATCTCGGCAATGACGGCGGCCGGCGGCGTCCTGATCACGCTCGGCAGCGTCCTGCTGCTTCTCTGAAAGGTGCCTGAAAAGGGCTCTGCGGGATATCAGCCGCATCATCCGCGGAACGGTTTCCGCAACGTTTTCCCCTTTCACGGGCATGCCGGTCGCGTGCGGC
>DAOSOK010000053.1 GCA_035373905.1 Candidatus Ozemobacteraceae bacterium
AGACCGGTGAAGATCTGTTCCTTCGCGAGGGCAAGGAAAACCAGAAGTTCCTTCCAGACATCTATCGGTGTCCGGAATGCGGCTACGAACAGGACGAGCCTGGAACGTGCCCCGACCACGACGAATCGGCGCTGGTCCTCGTCAGGTCGAAGGGGAAAAACCCGCTCGAGCCCTCGGATGTTGACGGAAACGAAGATATCGTTGTAGATATCCCTCTGACAGGTCTCTCCATCAAGAAGGCCGCACCCGCTTCAGGAACGGTTTCCCCGGCCCCGACGTCCCGAGCCGAGGAAGGACGGAAAGAGGAGGGCGTTCCGCAGGACAGGTAACCATGGTCTTTCAAGGGTCACCGAACGAAAAAACTGCCACCAGAAGGCAATCATCGACCGGCCGACTCTTTTTTTATCAGAACACACCAGGAGGAAGGAATGTCTCTGAATCTCACCCAGAAAATCATCCAGGCCCATCTTGTTTCCGGTGAAATGAAGCCGCAGAGCCCGATTGAGATCCGCATGGACCAGACGCTGACGCAGGATGCGACCGGCACGATGGCGTATCTGCAGTTCGAGGCGCTCGGCGTGCCGCGCGTCAAGACCGAGCTGTCGGTCAGCTACGTCGATCACAACACGATGCAGGAAGACTTCAAGAACCCCGACGATCACGCTTTTTTACAAACGATTGCCGCGAAACACGGCTTGGTCTTCTCGCGGCCAGGCAACGGCATCTGCCACCAGGTGCATCTCGAGAGATTCGGCAAGCCCGGCAAGACTCTGCTTGGCTCCGACAGCCACACTCCGACCGGCGGCGGCATCGGCATGCTCGCGATCGGCGCCGGCGGCCAGGACGTCGCGATGGCGATGGCGGGTTTTCCCTTCAAACTGAAGATGCCCGCGGTCGTCAACGTCGTTCTGAAGGGCAAGCTCCAGCCCTGGGTCAGCGCGAAGGACGTCATCCTCGAAATCCTGCGCCGCGAGACCGTCAAGGGCGGCGTCGGTTATGTGTATGAATACACCGGCCCCGGCCTGAAGAACCTCACCGTGCCCGAACGCGCGACGATCACCAACATGGGCGCCGAACTGGGCGCGACTACTTCGGTGTTCCCCAGCGACGACGTCACCAAGGCGTTTCTGGTCGCCCAGGGCCGTGGCGACGACTGGCAGGAGCTGGGCCCCGACAAGGGCGCGACGTACGACCGCGTGATCGAGATCGATCTGGACGAGGTCGAGCCGCTCGCTGCCTGTCCGCACATGCCCGACAAGGTCAAGCCCGTTCGCGAACTCGAAGGCATGAGGGTTCACCAGGTCATGATCGGAAGCTGCACCAACTCGAGCTACACGGACATGGTGAAAGCCGCCATGATCCTGAAGGGAAAGTCCGTCCATCCCGAATGCTCGCTCGGCATCGCGCCCGGCTCGCGCCAGGTGCTCCGCATGCTCGCCGACAAGGGCTACCTTGCCGACCTGATCGCCGCCGGTGCCCGCATCCTCGAGAGTGCCTGCGGCCCCTGTATCGGCCAGGGCTTCGCTCCGCCCACAAACGGTGTCTCCCTGCGCACCAGCAACCGCAACTTCGAAGGCCGCTCGGGAACCGCAACCGGCCAGATCTTCCTGGTCAGCCCCGAGGTTGCCGCCGCCGCCGCGATCGAAGGTCGTTTCACCGATCCACGCAAATATGAGAAGGCGCCGAAGGTCAGCATGCCCAAGGCATTCACGATCGACGACTCGATGTTCATCTTCCCGCCGAAGGAAGGCTCGAAGATCGAGATCTCGCGCGGCCCGAATATCGCCCCGCTGCCTGTGCGAGGCGCCATGGAAAAGGAACTCGGCGGCTCGGTCCTGATCAAGGTCGGCGACAACATCACCACCGACCACATCATGCCGGCCGGCAAATATCTGCCCCTTCGCTCGAACGTGCCTGAATACGCGAAGCACGTCTTCGAGGGCGTCGATAAGGAGTTCTACAAGCGCGCCACGGAGAAGAAGGGCGGCTTCATCGTCGGCGGCGAGAACTACGGCCAGGGCAGTTCCCGTGAGCATGCGGCGCTGTGTCCGATGTATCTCGGCGTGAAAGCCGTCGTGGTCAAGAGTTTCGCCCGCATCCACCTCGCGAACCTCGTCAACTTCGGCATCGTCCCGCTGACATTCAAGAATCCAGGCGATTACGACAAGATCCAGCTGGGCGACGAACTGTCGATGGACGTTCACGGCCTCACCGGGGAACTCGTGATTCGAAACAAGACCCGCAACTTCGACATCCACGTCACTCACACCCTGACCGACCTCGATCGCAAGATGCTTCTCGCCGGCGGCCAGCTGCCATACGTGAAACAACAGGCCCATTGATCCTGACAGCGGGCCGCCGGGAGGCGGCCCGTTTCATTTACGGAGACGCGCAAGTTCGTGCGCGTCCTTCACTGATTCTCCATCCCAAAAAGTCGATCCGGCGTTCCCGTTCGTGCTGAGACTGTCGAAGCACGAGAGGCTCTCGCCCCCTTCGGGAGGCTCAGGACGGGCTTCGACAGGCTCAGGGCGAACGGGGCGTTTTCCCGACGCAGGACTCGATCGATACTGGAGGTTTGGATCCCATGCTTGGAAAAGGATGCGATGCGAAAGGCTCGAACGTGTGGCGCTGGTGGAGCGACTCCGACGCCGCATGGGAATCGGTAACCTTCGAGGAGGGTCTTTCCCGCCTGAAGGCGGCGCAAGACAGTATTCCAACTCCTCATATAATATCACAAGGAATATCATCTGCGGGTCGGCTCGAAGCGCCTTTCGGCGGTTCCAAGATTCTCTGCGTCGGCAGGAACTACCGCCCGCACGCGGAGGAACTCGGCAATACGATTCCGAAAGAGCCACTGTGGTTCATGAAGCCGGCAAGTTCGCTCGCGGGTCCGGATGGAACAATCCTCCTCCCTTCCGGTTTCGGGAGGATCGATTACGAAGGCGAACTCGTCCTGGTGATCGGAACGGAAGCCGCGAACGTCAGCCGTGAAACGGCCCTGGACATCGTGGCCGGCGTGACGCTCGCCATCGACGTCACCGCCCGAGAACTCCAGAAGGCCGACGGGCAGTGGACGCGGGCGAAGGGGTTCGACACGTTCTGTCCGCTGGGACCGGTTATCCTTCCCTTCGGCCCGTGGGCGTCGGATGCGCGGCTGACGACCGTTCTGAACGGGAAAACGGTCCAGGACGACTGGACGACGTCTCTCGTCTTTTCGTACGCCGACCTGATCGCCCATATCAGCGGCTGCATGACCCTGATGCCGGGAGACCTCATCCTGACGGGGACCCCCGCGGGCGTCGGGCCGCTCGCGTCTGGAGATTCTATAGATGTATCTATAGCAATTGCTCGCGGGCGCTCGACCGCGGACGATCTCGTCATGACCCTGTCGATGAGCGTGTCCGATAGACCGTCGCATTGACAGGCCCGGCCGGGTCTGGTATGGTCTTGTTCCAATAACGAGACCTGATCCGGAAGGAGTACATTCGATGAAACGCATCATCGTCGGAGTCGTCACAGCAGGATTGATCGCCGTTACGCCGCTCTGGGCCGCCGGGGCCCGCGAGGGAAAGGTGCACGGCAGTTATATCAACGTCCGTTCCGAGGCGAACCACTCCTCGAGCGTCGTCACGAAGAAACTTCGCGGCGACAGGTATACCATCGAATTCGAGGAGAAGGGCTGGCTCAAGGTGGTGTTTGACGATGGAACCAGGGGCTGGATCTTCAACAGCGTCGTCGAGAAGCAGCTTGCGAAAGAGGCCGCCGCCGAACCGAAGCATGCCTCCGAACCTCCCGTCGCCTCGCATACGGCAGCGCCGGCGCTTCCGAAAGGCGTTGCCGATTCCGCGAAGCCGGGAGAGAAGAAGGATACAGCCGTTGCCGCGACCGCACAGAAAACGACCGGCGAGCAGAGAAAGCCCGATGCGCACAGCTCGGTGAAAATGCCCGAGGGGAAGGAATCCCAGACGGGCAAAGCCGACGCTTCCAAGCCTGAAACGGGGAAGGAAAAGGCCGCCTCCGCACAGAAAGCCGGTGATAAAGCCGCGGCAGACGAAAAGGCGAAGGCCGAAGCGAAGACGCCGGCGAAGGCGGCGGAAAAAACCGGACAGAAGGAGCAGACTCCGGCGAAGGCCGAGGAAAAGGCAAAAGAAGATTCCAAGGCGAAGAAGATCGACGAGAAGAAATCGGCAGACGAGAAGCAAAAGTCCGCGAAGAAGGACGAGCCCGAAAAATCGGCGAAACACGAAACTTCGGTGAAACAGGCGGAAATCCCTGCGGCGAAGGCTGTCAGCACGAGCAAGTCGGCGGCCGATTTTTACCACGAGGCGATCGAACTGTACGAGAAAAAACGGTATCAGGAGGCGCTCGACGCCAACAGGGCGGCCCTCCAACAGGCTCCGAGAAATGCGGAAATCCTGAACAACATCGGAAACTGTCTCTTCAAGATGGGCAAGATCCAGGATGCGATCACGAACTGGAAGGAAGCCCTCAAATCGGCCCCGAAACAGGCCAAAATCTGCAATAACCTCGGCATCGCCTATTACCAGATCGATGAAAATGACCGTGCCGTCGAGTTCTACAAGAAGGCGATCCTGTTCGAGCCGCAGTTCGCCGATGCCTATTATAACCTCGCATCCGTCTACGGCTTCAAGGGCCAGTTCCGTGACGCTCTCGACAATTACCGGAAATACCTCGAGTTCAATCCCGACGCGACGATGAAAAAGCTGACCGAGGAGCGCATCGACTACTGCCAGAAGCAGCTCGACGCCCCGAAAAAAGACAAGAAATAGTCACGAGGGAGCAACAATATATCTATTGATATCTGACGCAGGGGCGGGTTTCATTCCCGCCCCTGCGTCATGACCGGCTTCGTTCCATTCGCGCGATCACTCTGCGCCCTTCCTCAGGCAGAAGAGCGAGCCGGATTTCGTCCGGACGAGAAGGCCGAAATCGGCGACGACGAGAGACTCCTCGGTCAGTTCGCCACCGACGTGAACGCGCCATTTCTCGGCGTAGCTTTCACGGTGCATCCCGATGACCCAGCCGTCCTGAGTGCCGATATACATCATCTTGTCCTCGAACACGGGGCCGGCCGCGTAGATGTGCTTCGGGAACTCCCGCGCCTTCTCGAACTTCCCGTCGGCCGGGTCGATTTTCCAGAGAATGTCCTTGAATCCGAGATATCCGTTCGCGATGTCGACGGCGGCGGGCATCAGAGGAAGCCGATGCTCCATGATCATCTTCCGTGAGCTGATCCGGCCACCGTCGAGTTGCAGCCTCACATACTCGCCGTTTTCCGAGAGGAAGGCGCACTCGTCCTTCATCGGGACGGGAGCCGTGACGGGATGCCAGTCGGAGCCGCGCGCCTCGTAGACTTTCGTCCCCTTCGCGAGATCGAAGGTGACGACCGCGCCGGAGATGAACCCGGCGTAGACGCGGTCGTTGCTGATGGTGAGCAGCGCGCGCTGGCCTTTTCCGGAGTATTTCGTGTCCTTGTGCTGGTATTCCCAGAGCTGGTCGCCGGTGTCGGCTTTCAGAGCCACGATCCTGGCATTCTGGCAGGCGAAGACGAGAATGTTGTTCGCGAAGGCGACGTACGGGCTCCGCAGGAACTCCTCGGTGAAATACCGGTTGATTCGCTGCGTGGCGTCGATTCCCTTGATCCAGAGCATCGCCCCCGTTTTCAGGGAAACGGCGCCCCAGTAGCCGTAATCAAACATCGCCAGCACCAGTCCCGGCGCGACGTCGGTTCGGATGAGCATGGGAATGCCGATATCGGGAGATGCGTCTTCCGGCGGAAGTTCGAGCCCGGGAAGCTTCCCCGGCCACGAACAGGACGCGGTCTGTGTCAGAAAGTCCTTGTCGTAACAGACGAGCCCCTGACGGGTCGGGATGAACGGTTGATCGCATCGGGTCCACGCGGGGGCTGGAATCGCGGCCTTTTCCTCTTTGCTGCGGATCAGGTCGCCCGTCGCACCCTTGAACGCTTTCGCGACGCTCGTATCGTAGCTCCAGACGTGTTCCGCTCCGAACTGGGCGGCGCTGGGAATGCGGGCGAGGTATTCCTCGAGCGGAGCGTAGAGGTCCGGCCGGCTCCAGAGGATGCGGCTTCCGGCTTCACCGGCGAAACTGGCGAACCCGAAATGAATACCCAGAAGGAGCAGGATGGCAGCGGAGTAGCCGTATTTCCGGCCGTCCGCCCATTCGGAGCCGAACAGCACCTCGAAGAAGTATTTGACGAACAGCGATACAAAAAAGTTCGCCAGCGTCAGGCCGACGAGGATGATCGATATGCCGCCGGACATGAGGATCGGGAAGGGGATGTCCTTCTTCGACCAGGCGGTTTTCATGATCCCGAGAATTTCTCGCCAGTTGTTGATGAACGGGGTCCAGAAGTCCCCGAACCATGCGTTGAAGACGCCCGCCGCGAGCATGAATCCGAACAACGAGGTGTAGACGATCGAGCGCATCATGAAATGCATCAGGAGCATCAGCACGCCGAGGCCCCCAAGGAAGACATACGACTGGATCGTGAAGACGGGAAGGCTCGTATACGACCCGATCAGTTTTCCGAAGAAAAAAGCCTGGAGCAGGACGACGATCGCCAGCGGCATCATCAGGAAGAAATTCATGAACGTGCCTGCGGGTTTCGGCTTGGCCGGCGGCTTGGAAACGGGGTTGATGACGGTTTTGACCGGATTCTGGCTTACGACGACGACTTCATCCATGGGCAATCCCCCCTGGCATCTCTGTGCCTGGTTCAACGTAGATGCAATACGCCCCTATGTATCGGCCGATGTCTGATGCCGGCGAAGACATTCACCGAAAATCGACCATGCTGCGAACCCGGATGCCCCGGAACGCGTCTTTCGTGAGCGGACGAAATCCGGAAATTTTCCTGAAAATCCTCCGCACTTCAGACGTTCGTCTTGACACGAGTCCCGGTCGATCATACTATGATACCGTGTTCTGCCTTCAGGCAGGAGACCGCATTTGCTGTGCCGCATTGCCAGGGGAGTTCAAGGAGGGCATCCGTGCCGTCGATGATAAAACACCTGTTCATGAAGATCGCCAACGAGCGGGATTCCGAACTCGAGGCCTGCGAATATCTCGATTCGTTCGCGAAAAAATGCGGCTTCATGCCCGAAACGATCGACGAGATGCGCCTTGCATTCATCGAAGCGATCATCAACGCGAAAGAACACGCCCCGAAGGGCCTCCCCGACACGAACCAGGACATCTACGCGGCCTTCACCCACGACCAGGACCTCCTCACCATCGAAGTGCGCGACTTCGGCACGGGGTTCGACCCTTCGACGGTCGAAAAACCCGACATCAAGAAGAAGATGAAATCGTCCTACAAGCGCGGCTGGGGCCTGATGCTGATGGAAAAGCTGATGGACGGCTGCGAGGTTTCGTCGTTCCCGCCGTCGGGCACCCTCATCAAGATGGTGAAGAAGCGGCTCCAGGTCGATCCGCAGGGCGTCGACGACATCGTGCGCGAGCGCAAGCGGATCGAGCGGCTCAAATACATCCTCGGCAGTTTCCTCGATCTCAGCTCGTTCCTCTCGCAGAAGCGCGACCTCGAGACTGGCCTGCGCTCGATGCTCCGGATCATGCTCGGCACTCTCGGCATTTCCAGGGGTGCGATCTTCATCTACGATCCGTCAAAAGAAGAGATGCACAGCGCCGTCGACATCAAGCTCAAAACCCAGGAGCGCCTCCCGAAATTCCGGATCTCGACCAAGCTGATCCAGCAGATCTCCCGCCAGGAATCCCTTGAGGTCACCGACACTCTGCTTCACGAGAATCCTGAAATATCGGCCATCTTCTCGAAGGACGAGGTCGCCGGCTGTTATCTCCTCCGCATCGACAGCGACGTGCTCGGCGTGCTGCTCCTGGGAAACACGTTCCGCACCGAAGAGAAGGAATCCTACGACGTCGATATCATGACGACCCTCGCCAGGAATATATCGTCGGCTATAAATACGTTCCGCCTTCTCGAGCAGCTCAAGGAGACGAACCAGGAGCTCGATCTCCACGTGAAGGAGCTCGACGCCGTCCGGGAGGCCAGCCAGCTGATCTCCTCCGAGCTCGAGATCGCGAACCTGCCGTTCACCGTCGAGCGGATCTTCGCCAACATCCTGAAGGTCGGAAAATTTTCGCTCTCCATCCTGGACGCCAACGAGAACAAGTTTCGCATCTGCCAGACGATCCGCACGCTCCCCCTCGTCCTCGACCAGTGGTCGTCTCCGATTTCCCGCTACGTCATCCAGAAAATGGAGCCCTTGTTCGTGGCAGACACTACGAAGGAAAAGCGGTTCCAGTTTCCGCGTGCGTCCGCCTACGCCTCGAAGTCGTTCATCGTCATCCCGATCATCGTCCAGGAAGAAGTCCTCGGCCTCGTCTCCCTGACCGACCGCATCGACGGCCTGGAGCTGACCGAGCGCGATTTCAATCTCGCCCGCCTCCTGAGCGCCCAACTGGGAATCGCCCTCAAGAACGCCAACCTCTACAAGCTCGGAATCTCCGACGGGCTCACGAAATTGTATACGGCTCACTATTTCAAGATGAGGCTCGCCCAGGAAATCTCCCGCTCGAGACGTGTGAAATCCGCGCTGTCCCTGATCGTCTTCGACATCGACGGGTTCCGCGATATCAACGGGAGCCTCGGGAACGACACGGGCGATTTCGTGCTGTCCCGCACCGGCTGTCTGATCCGCCGGCATATCCGGTTCAACGACATCGCCTGCCGAATCGGCGGCGACAAGTTCGGCATCATCCTATCCGACACGGGTTTCGAGGGCAGCATGACGGTTGCCGAGAAACTGCGCGCAGCGATCCCCGCCCAGAAACTGACGAACAAGTCGTCCGAGATCCACGTGACGGCGAGTTTCGGGCTGGCGACCTACGACAACGTGATGAGCATGGAGCAGTTCGTCGAGTCCGTCGAGAAGCTCATCGAAGCTGCCCGAAGCAAGGGCGGGAACGCCATCGAGACGATGAGGCCGCCGGACAAGAACGACTGAGCTGCGGGACCCTGGATACGGCGAAAGCGCCGCGCGATCGTTGCGCGGCGCTTTCGCCGTTCCGGTTCTTCGATGCGTTACAGAGGGGGAACGGGGAGCGTGTCCGAGGCATCCGGCGGGGCCGGGGGATTTTCGAGATACTGGAGCATGGCGAGCGGGTCGGCGAGGCCGTTCCCGTAATCGTTATCCGGGCCCGTCGGTCCGAGATCTCGGCTGGTGAGGGCCAGGGTCGCGAGGATCGTCTCGAGTTCGACGTCAGGCTTCGACTGGCGGATCTGAGCCCAGACGCCGGCGAAATGCGCCGCCGCCTGGAGGGTTCCCGATCCCTGCCGGTAGGTGTTTCCGGTCGCTGGGCCCGTGACGGCGAGTCCGGGGGCCATGTAGTCAGGCTTGCGGAGCTGGCAGCCGTCGACGATGGCGGGGCCGCAACCGGAGAACGCTGCCCGCGACTTCCATTGGTCGAGAGCCCCGATGGTCAGGACATCAGGAAGCGCCGCCATGCCGGTGATCCGGCTGGGGTTGTTGCCCGCGGGAAGGATCGGAAGAATCCCAGCCATTTTGCAGGCAGCAAGCGCATCGCGAATGGCGCGGGGGGCTGCGCTCTGGAAGTCGACGGCGAGCAGGAGGGCGGCGGGCCGCGTTCCCTCGACGGGTTCGAGAGCCCATTGGATGGCGGAAAGAAGATCGTCGGCGGCAACCTTCCCGCGAGGAAGGGTCGCAAGGGCGATGGAGACGTCAGGAGCCGTGCCGATCGGTTTCTCGGAGGCCTTTCCCGCAAGCAGGCCGAGTGGGTGCAACAGCATCAGGTCGTCGGTGCCGCGCGCGGGTGATCTGCCGAACGTGCGACGGACGACGATACGATCGGCGATTGCCGGATGATCGAACGGTACGTCGGGACCGATGACGGCGACCATCACTCCTTTCCCGGTGAGGTTCCGGAGACGGGCGAGATCCCATGAGCCGCACATGACATGGTTCCAGGACGGGGGCATACGTTGGGGTGGGGCGTCGGCGATGTCGTTCGAGACCGGGACAGCAGTGGAATCAAGCGTTTCGAATCGGAGAGACGGCCATTCGGCGTTCAATCGGTCGACCTGTTCGTCCGAAAGACGGGCGGTGACGCCGCGGGCGGCCCAGATGTCCCGCGCCTCAGGATCGCAGGTTCCGACGATCGTGCGGATGGAGTCGGCAACGCGCCCCCCCTCCTCGCGAATGGCGGCAAAAGCCCTGTCGCGTGAGGGAAGAGCGGAAAGTCGCTCGGACATGGCCTCCGCATCGACCGATTCCTTGGTCGTCACGAAACGAAGGGTACCGCAGAAAGCCGGGCCGCTCAGGAGCGACCCGGCAATTATTGCCGTCAGAAACGGAAAACCGAAACCTCTCACGTCGTGTCCCTCCTCCTTCTCCTACTATCGGCCGGGGACGGGGGGAACCTTACTGTTTCACGTTGGTGACGACTTCTTCGCCGGTCGGTTCGTTGATGATTTCATACGTCTTGCCGCAGATCTCCCATTCGCCCGTCGACCAGCCGTTCGACTTGGCGCGGAGGAGCTCGAACCAGATCTTGTTCACGTCGAACTTTCGGTTGGTGCGGGTGGTGATGGTCTTGATGACCTGGAACGACACTTTTGCGAGAAGGATCGGCTGGCCGTTCATGTGGCCTTCGAACTGTTGATGCACCTTCAGGTTCTTGATGACGCCGCCGGAAGCCATGCCCTTGAGGATGTCAAGGATGTCGAGGCTGATCGTCAGTTCGGCCTGGAAGTTCGTCTGTATCGACTGCTCTTCGGACTGCCAGGTCGAGCCCTTGTTCTCGCGGTCGATTTCGCGCCCCTTGCGATACTTGTATCCGGGCTCGGTGTAGCCGTAGCCGGGAAAGTATTCGCGGAACTGGTCGGGAGAGATCTTTGTCGTGACCTGCTGGACGACCGCTGCTTTCACGACGCCGAGCGCCGTCGTCAGGGCGCGGCGCGCCGCCGGATCGAGCGACTTGTAAATGTCGCTGACGGCTTCGAGCGACTCGAGATTTTCTTCGAGGGTCGCGAGCAGGAACTTCGCAAGCTCCGAGCTCTGCTTGGCATGAATCTCGAGGCAGCTGTTGTACCTGGCCATGTTCTCTTCGGTGGGATTTTTCGTATACTCGATGAGGAGTTCCGTCGAGAGCCAATACTGGCGAACGATCTGGAACGTCTGCGTCTGCAGGTCGAAATGCTTGTGCCCGGGGGCATACCCGTCGAAAGCCGCAAAACCGGGCACGACGGATACGAGGGAAAGAAACAGAACCGTTACGATCATTAGCAGATGCTTATACATTCTCTATACTCCTCCTGGGATGGTAACGAGTCATCCAGATACAATGATACCTCTGTATCGACGTCGATACAATCCGGCGGCAGGGTACAAAACAGGCGTTTCCTCTGAACGGCGTGTCATACGCGCGTGTCGGAACGGCGCGACTCTGATGTTACATGAAATATGCAGTTTGTGCGGTGCGGATCAGATGATGGCTTCCCATTCGCCCGGGAGAGTGAGGACGACGACGCGGGTGGTGGAAGTGGTTCCACCGGCCGGCCGCGCCAGCGAGGCGCCGGGGTACACGGCCCTGAGAATGGCGTTCAGGCGGAGTATCGCGCTCTTGAAGGCGGCCTGGTCGCATTCCGGATCGTACGGAAGGCCCCAGGCACTTGTGTACAACGAAGCCGAATCGACGGGATTGGGAAAGGCCAGAAACAACTGGCTGAGCATCCGGTGCGGGATCGAACCGGGCTTGAGAACGGCCGTGCTCCTTCCGTGGCGGATCTCGCCGGACGTTCCGTCGAACGTGAATGCGTCGGAACGGACGGAACGCTTCCAGACGGAATAGTCATCGATATGCATCGGCCTCGCCTGCCCGTTCCGGATCAGCGTCACGAATTGGGCGGCGCGCGAAGGTCCGTTTTCACGAAGACTCAGGAGTCGGTTGAAATCGCGTTCGCGTTGCCGGAACGCGGCGAGCAGGTCGGGCGGGGTTTTTCCGACGAGATGATCGAGGAGGGCGGAAGACTCCGTGGTTTCGATGGCCGCGAGGGGACCGGCGTAGAGGGGCCAGAAGGGGTCGAAACCGTTCGTTCCGGGATACAGCCGTATATCCTCGGAGACCTGCCGGGACGAAACGACGTCGGGAAACAGAAGACCGGCGAGGATGCGGGATTGCCTGGTCCGGACGCGGTGCGGCGTGGATGCCATTCTGGCGAGAGCGCGGGAAAGCGTTCCCGGGGCGTCGGGCATGCCGAGGCGCGCCATGCAGACGCCCATGCCGAAAGCAATGTCGCCGAGTTCGGAATTCGACAGTTCGATCCCCTGAATGCTCGAAAGCAGCGTCTGGAACAAGGAGAGCCCTCCGCGCGCGTCGCCGAGCAGAAGTCGTCGTTGCGCCCGGAGATGGTCGATCGTTGAGCGAACGCGGGGCTCCAGATGGTCGGGCGAGGGAAGCATTGACCACCACGAATCTGCCGCTCCCTGCTTCCCAAGAAGATCGCAGGTCCATCCGAGATACGCTGCGGCCTCGAACGAACCGCCCGCATGTCCGAGTTTCTCCATCGACGCCCGGACGTCCTTGAACAGGCGGAAGGCCTTCGTCAGATGTCCCATCGAGAGATGCAACACGCCGAGGAGAAGGCCTGCCGATGCGGCTCCGGGGCGATTCCCAAGCTGCGAATGGAGCGAGACCGCCCGCGACAGATACAAGGCCGCCCGCCTCGAGTTCCCGAGATCGTGCTCGACGAGACCGAGATTCTCGAGAATACGGGCCTGTTCGAGGGCGGATCGTGACGACCACGCCGACGACAGGGCCGAGAGAAAATACCGCCGCGCTTCCTCGGGCCGTTCCCGGGTGATCATGAGCCGACCGAATGCATCGTCCGTCTCGGCGATTTTCGACGGCAGCTTTGCCGAAATGAAGCATTCTCGTGCGAGGGACAGCTCGGCCATCGACTCGGTGAGCCTGCCGGACAACCGCAGGATGTCGCCCGTGGCGAGCGCGAGGTCGCCGAACTCCGCCTCACCGCCATCGAGGCCTTCGTAGAGTGATTTGCCCCGGTCGAGAAGCGCGAGTCCATCGACGAGCCTGTTCTCGCGGGCGGAGATTTTCGCCGCGATGACGAACAGGCCGGAAGGCAGGGGGAGCTCCGAATCAAGATATCGCCCGATCGCCTTCTGCAGGAGATCGATCCTGCCGGCGTCGAACAAAAGTGCCCCGTGTCGGGAAATGGCGGCGAGAGCCTCCTCGTGGAACCCCATGACGATCGCGATTCTGACGACGGCCTCGACGACGGCGGGACCGCGTGCGTCGAGATGCGCCCTGACCCAGTTCAGGACGTCTCCCCGCCTCGGTTCGAGAAGGCCGGGATGACGTTCGACGTATCTCGTGACGAGCCGCGGAACGGACTGCCGCTCGAACGGTTCGCGGTCGGCGAAGGACGAGAGAAAACCGTGGAGCGAAACGTGGGCGGAAGGCTGGAGGAAAGCGATGACGATAGCGTCGAGCCACCGCAGGAAGTCAGGATCGTCATGGTTATAGAGAGGAAGGTATTCTGTCCGGACGATGCGGTCGCGCACGACCGGATGGTTCCGGAACGTCAGGCGTTCGAGCGTTTCTGCCGGCGCGTTCGCGCGCGGACGGGGCAGGGGACGACCGAGCAGGGACGTCGGATAACGGATGAAAAACCGGCCGTCCCAGGACATCCTTCCGGCGGCGTCGCGCGGGTCGAGTTTCACGGGGGTGCGCGAGAGACCCGGCGGCGGAAGTTCCGGGTGGGCCATGCGTCCGCTCCAGGCAAGCAAGAAGGATATCCGCTTCAAGACGGTGTCGGAGGTCTGCGCGGCCGTCTGGAGCAGGCTGTGCGCCTGAAAGGGGGCGCCGCCAAGGAGCCCGGCCAGCGTCACGAGATCAGGTGCGTGATCGAGGTCGGCGAAGAGGTCGACGAGCGTCTGCTCGATCGTCGAGACCGTGATCCGCGAAGTTCCGACGAGCACGTCCTGTGTGTGCGCAGGCCGTCCCGCTCCGTGCGTGACGAAGACGAGCGGCGTGTCCCCCAGCATCCTGTTGCGGCGGCGGCGGCGCGTGACGATCGTCAGTCGCTCGCATGGGCCGGGAAAGACGCCGAGCAGGCAGAGCGCAGACACGTGCGAAACGTATTCGCCGTCTCGTTTGGTCAGCTCCGAAAGCATCGCGAGAACGTCCGGAGGAAATCTGTTCGTCTTCGCCGGCATCAGAATACCGAAACACGGATCGAAGCACGGTTTGATGAGAACAAAACGGCACCTCGGGTTCCATCAGTGAGAAATCTTCGAAGTAAGCCTTCGAAGGGTATGGTATGCTCGCCTTCGTATAACGTTCTTTTCATATCACGTATTTCGAGGTATTGCCATGAAGAACCGTTTCGCGATCCTGTCGACCGTGATTCTCGTCACTGCGGTTGTCTTTGCTCTCGGATGTCTCGGGGGCGGCGGCAGTGGAACCGCACCGGCCGCGCCGGCCGATGTGACGGCGATCCGGGCGACGCTGAAAGGGTTCTTCGACGCGATCTCCTCGAGAGATCCGGTGAAGGCGGCAAACTACTTTTCCGCCCAGCGCCGCGCCTCAGGGGTCGCCGGAAGCAGCGTCGAACGCCTCTGGGTCCGCTCGTTCGGAAACGACATCAACAACCCCGCCGACGACGCGAGCTACACCTTCGATATCATGCGCTCCGAAATCTCCTGGAGCGAGGGACGATACGTCGTTCCCGCCACCTGTTTCGGCTTCGATGAGCCCATAGTGATCGTCTTCTATCTCGTCTTCGAGAACGGCGCGTATGCCATCGACGGGATCGGCGTCGACGGTGGCGAGGGAAATCTCGCCGTGAACGCTTCGCTCGCCGAGTTTTTCCCTGCCCGTGAAGGCGACAAACTCTTCTACGCCATCGAGACTCAGGGCGTCCCGCGGACGGACTACGGCATCCTCCAGACCGTGTCGGCGCCGACGAGCATCGACGGACGCATCGTGTACACGGTCGTCAGGTCACCTCTCGCCTTCTCGCAGCTCGACGCCACCCTCGGAACCGGCGGCATGCCCTACAGCTATGACGCCCCGCTCGGCTCGGTGCGCGATATTCGCCGTTCGATCGCGGCCGATCTCTTCCCCGGAAACGAGTCCTCCCAGCTCGAGGGAAGCTACCGGTTTGCCGTTACCGGCGGTCTCTTCTACTACGGCCCGAACAGCTCCTTCAACGGCGGAAAGCCCTGGAAGATTCTCAATGATCCGGTCGTGACCGGCGACGTCACCGTGGCCACCGTGACGTTCACCTACAAGGGCCAGACCGTCACCTGCACCAAGACCGCCACGGTCGGCGAATATGATCTGCTCGTGAATCTTCCGATGGCGGCCGGAGGCGCGGAACTCGCCGTTCCCATCGAGATCACGACGACCTATGCCGTTCCCGGGAATCCCTACTCGGCCGACACCGGCAGAACCGTGGAAAAGGCGGTCATCTACCTGCTGAAGAGCGTCGGCATCGGCGCTATCGAGGATTACGACCCCGCCACCGACAGGGTGCTGTTTTTCCAGACGGCCCTGAAGGGCTACGTCAACGGCACGGTGCTTGCCAACCCGGTGCGCGTGCTCGACCCGGGAGCCCTGGAAGCCGTGGCATACAAGGAGTTCACGCACGCGTTCGAGGCGGACGGCGGTGCCGAGCCCTATACCTGGACCGGCACCCTCCCGGCGGGCTTATCCATCTCGAAGGACGGCGTGATTTCCGGCGCGCCTCGAGAGGTTGGCCCGCAGACATTCGAAGTCGTCGTGCATGATCGTTACGGCCAGGCGGCCACGTATTCTTCAATGATCAGCGTGACAGGAGACGCATTCGGCATCGTCGATCCGGGAAACCTGGGAGCCATCGTTGGCGTCGAGTTCCTGCGCTACATCGACGTGGCCGGCGCCGTCGGCGCGGTAACCTGGACGAGTTCCGATCTTCCGGCCTGGCTCACGCTCGACCGCTCGAACGGCCTGTTGAAAGGTACCCCGACGGCGGCCGGCCCTTATTCGTTTACGATCACCGTCACGGATGCCGCAACCTCGAAATCCGCCACCTGGAGCGGCATGATAAGCGTTCAGAGCGAGGCGTCGGTCTACGAGATCGTCGGGTCGCCGTCGGTGACCCTCCCGACTGGCGTCGTCGGTCTCGGGTATCGGTACGTCTTCACGACAACAAACGGACCTAATCCTTCCTCCTGGTCCCTCCCGGATGCAAATATGCCGCCGGGCCTGACTCTCACCGCCGTGGCTTCCTCCGGCATTCTCGAGGGAACCCCCACAACGGCCGGGGCGTACGCGTTCCGCGTCAGGGTATACGACGACCTCGGCTCGGGCACGATCTCCTGCTCGCTGCTCGTGAAAAATCGCATGACCTACGTGGCAACCCAGACGTCCGATACCGTGATCCGCGTGACGTTCGACAGAGCGGCGAACCTCTCCGCCATGACCAACCCCGCGGTGTACGCCGTCGAAAACTTCGAACTCGACCAGCTGTACCAAACGCCGATCAATCGGGAATGGATCGTCCCGACGACCGTTACCGCCGACCGGACCGGGTTGTTCGCCGATCTCGCGTTCGGTTCGCCGCTTCCCTCGACGAACGCCACGCTGAAGCTGAACGTCTCCGGCCTGATGTCGGCAGACGGGAACTACCTCGCGTCGGGGCCGTCTGTCGACATCGGGAATCGCCTCGTGTTCCGCGACTTCAAGAGTTGGTCGAAGCTGGGTTTCTCGGAAACTCTGCCGCAGAAAATCATCCTGCCGCCCCTCAACGACAACCGGATCTTCTTCCTCATGAATAATGCCGTTCACGAACGCCGACTGAACATCTCAGGCAATACGTTTACCCAGTCGCTTCCCGAGGGCTACGACGGCCAGTGGTTCAAGCCGATCGCCTCCAGTTGGATGTTCCAGGACATGTATGTCGCCAGCGACGCCATGGGCAACCTCTCATCGGTTCATTTGATCGCGCAGGGAATTCCTCCGTATAGTGGAATATATTTCCAGTATCAGAACCTCGTCGGCGGGGTTCCCTCGGCGACCATCTCGAGCGAATCGACCGGGCTCATGCTCTCGGGCACGGCGTTCTACGGGAAGGGAGAGTTCTACAACGGCGCCCGCATGGCATTCAATATGGCCGGAACGGAGATGGAAAGCGCCAACCTTCAGTTGCCGGGTATCCCGAGGGTCACCTCGATCAATTTGCCGTCAGGGGTCATGGCCATGGATTACTACCAGTTCTCGAACTCGTATCCCGTGGACATCATGGCGATCACCGCCGACCGCACCATCAGGTCATACAGTCTTGATGAATACGGTTCGATCATGACGGCGCCCATGACCCACACGCTGGCCCCGGCCGCCGGATCGACGGGCGTTCCCTTCGGCTACGACTGGCTCGAAGACGATTCGGCGTATCATCTCGTAGCCGATCCCGACAGAAACAGCATTTACAAACTTGTAAACCAGAACGGCGGCTGGTCGACGGTCTGGGAGATCGGCCTCCGGCAAGACACCGCCATGGCCGTGTGGGGCAGCGTTCGTACTCCCTTCTGGATCAAAAAATACCGGGGCAGAATCTTCGTCGCCGACGCCGACGGCATCAGCATGTTCGAAGAATACTAATACGCATACGAGAAACACTCCTCAGGCTTCGGCGGGGGAGTGTTTCTTTTTGGTGGTAGGGAGATACGTTATCGATAGTGATATATATCAGGTCTGACGGAATATCAGATGGCGGTTCAGGAGATCGGCAAGGTCGGTGATCAGGTAAGGCTTGCGAATGCTGGCCGTGAAGCAGAAATTTTCGGGGTGTAAGATCGCGGGGTCTTCGACGTATCCGCTCGAGACGAAAACCGGCAGGTCGGGGAACGACATCCTCAATTCCCGTATTGCTTCCTTCCCGCCCATGCCGTCTGGGATCGTCAGGTCGAAGAAGGCTGCGCGGATCGATTCCCCCGTATCCCGGGACTCGGCGAAAATCCTTAGCGCCTCGCGGCCATCACCGGCCATGACGACGCTGTAGCCCATGGATTGGAGCATCTGTCCCAGCACATCGCGAATCACGGTCTCGTCGTCCATGATCAGAATGGTGCCCGAACCCCGGTGTTGGTGCAGTCTGCAGCCGTCAGCCGTCCCGGCGATGCTGCCTGACGCGGGAAAATACAGATGGAACGTTGATCCCTTTCCCTGCTCCGATTCGACGAGAATGAGCCCGTCGTGCTTCCGCATGATGGAGTAACAGATCGAGAGGCCGAGACCGTTTCCCAACTGCTTCGTCGAGAAAAAAGGGTCGAAGATCCGGCCGAGCAGGTCCCCGGGAATCCCGACGCCTGAATCGGCGATGGACACTCGGACATATTTGCCCGCTCCGAGAGAGGGAACTTCGCCGCTTTTCAGGTGCATGTTGCCGGCGGTGATGACGATCCGGCCGCCGCGAGGCATCGCCTGCTGGGCGTTGATCACGATGTTGCTGATCACCTGGCCGACCTGGTTCTCGTCGAACTCGCAGAGCCAAAGATCTTGCTCGAACTTGAAATTGCACAAGATATTCGAGCCCGAGAGAGCGAATGCAGCGCTGTCCTCGAGGACGTCCGTCAGCCGTCCCGCCTTGCGTTTTGGAGCGCCTCCCTTCGAGATGGAAAGCAGCTGCTGGGTCAGGTCGCGGGCCCTGGAAAAGACGCCGAGAGCCTTGTCGAGATGTCGTAGGACGTCTTCCGGATTGTTTCTGTGCATCCTGGCAAGGTCGAGATGACCGAGAATCCCGCACAGGAGATTGTTGAAGTCGTGCGCGATGCCGCCGGCGAGCAGACCGAGCGAATCGAGTTTGTCGATGCGCCGCAGGCTCTCCATCATTTTCAGCTTCTCCGTCATATCACGGATGACGGTGACGATGCCGGTGATGGCGCCCGTGCGGTCCCTGAGGGGCGCTGCCGAAGCTGAAATCTCATGCCGGCCGCCGGCTCTCGAAACGAACTCGGAATGCCCTGCGGTTTCGACGATGCGACCGGTCCTGACGGCCTCTTCGAAGAGGCTCGCGAAAGCCTTCGAGGTGCTTTCGGGGGAGGCGGCCAGCACGGTCTCGAAGGGACGCCCCAGGGCCTCGTCCTGGGACTGGCCGGTGATGTCTTCGGCGACCTTGTTCATGATCTGGATCCGGCCTTCGATATCCGTCGTGATCACGCCGTCCCCGATGCTTCTGAGCGTGGTCGCCAGCTGTTCCTTTTCTGCCGATATTGCCGCTTCCGCGTTTTTTCTGTCGGTGATATCGATGGAATATCCGGCGACGGACGGAGGATTTCCGCTGATCGTGATGGGAAAGGTGATGTTCGTATACCACCGGCCGTTTACCAGGGTTTCATAGGAAAACTCCCGGCCTTCACGCAGAACGATGCGATCGCCGTCATTCATCCGGCCTGCCGCCTCCGGCGGGAAAAGGTCATTCGCCTGCTTCCCGATCATTTCTGGAATAGGCTTTCCCAAAAGGCCCTCGTGATTTCGGCTCAGAATGGTATATTTCAGAGTATCATCTTTGATATATATATATGCAGGACTATGGTCGAGGAACTGCCGGAATACTTCTTCGTTCTCGCGCAACGCGAGATCGCTCCGTAAACGCAGGAGCATCGTTCCGGCCTGGAGAGCGATCATCTCGATGCAGCGTCGTGACTCGGCCGGGATCGAGTCATGCACGTGCGAAGCCAGGTTGAGAACGGCGACGAGCCGATCGCCGCTCTTCACCGGGATGACGGCGATTCCGCGAAGGCGTTCCCTCATGATGATTCCTCGGTCATTCGGAAAAGACTCCGGATGGTTGACGTAGAGAGGCCCGCTGTCTCGAAGCATTTTCAGGCGCGGCGAATCGGCCTCAAACCGGGTTACGGCGGAGATATACTCGTTCGACAAGCCGTGATGCGCGATTAATTCGAGCGAGCCTGTACGATGGTTGACGACATAGAAACCGCCGCAGTCGACACAGTCGAGCTGAAGACCTGCGTGAAGCACCTTTTCCGCCGCTTCGCGGAGATCCCTGCAGGAATAGAGATTGTGAACGACGTCGTGATAGATTTTTTCCATCCGCGCGGAGACGATGCGTTCCGTCACGTCGCGGTCGGAACCACGGAATCCGAGCATGCGGCCGCCCCCGTCGATGATCGGCTCGGCGTTGCTCTCGAGATATAGATAATTTCCGTCCCGGCGGCGCCAGCGGATGATCCAGCGCCGCCAACCGCGCTTTTCGGCGAGAAGGCCCGAAAGTTCCGCCTTGACCCAGGCGCTGTCATCCGGATGCATGAACGGAAAGGCCGGTTTCCCGAGGAACTCCTCCGGAGAATAACCCAGGATCGCCTGCAACATCGCATTGGACGACGTGTGACGGCCTTCGAGGTCCATCGTCCAGATCCATTCCCCGGTCAGTTCGGCGATGGCGCGGTATCGTTCCTCGCTCTCGCGGAGACGTTGCTCGGCATGGAATCGTTCCATGGCGTCTGACGCACGTGTGTCCATCAAACTTCCTCGTCGCTTCATAGTGCTGAACTGCCGCACGGACATGATCGGGCTCATCAGCCGGCGGCACAGACGCATGTCTTTTTCTTCGCGTCTGCAAACAAATATATCATGCAACGCCTGAAACAGCCAGTGTCATGCAGGGGAAACGGCTGGCCGTTTTGCATCACGGGGATACGAGAGGGAACGTAAGGGTCGACCTCATTTCTCCGGGGGGCGCATCATTGTATTGAATGTCTCAGTGGATGATTCGATGAAGTTCCTCGAAACTGGATTTTAGCCGCTCGATATCCTCCGCCCGCGGCTGTGAGGTCAGGTCTTTCGTGAGCTCGTCCTGGAACCGGGCGGCGGAGGTGATGGGAAATGCGGTCCGTATCGTGCCGTCGTGGCCGATGATGAGGCAGAAGCCCGTTTCGGTGGGAATACGACCGAGGGCCGGCGGTTCAGGCGGTGCGAGTCGGAATGCGTGGCCCGGGGTGAGCGGCATCGCGTATGCCACGAGATCGATGATCTGCACGGAGCTCGTGTCGAATCGCGCCGAGGCGGACTGTACCTCGCGCATGAGCCTTTCGAGACGATCGGATGGCGGCCCCTTCCAGAAGCGGATGACCAGGTGCGTGGTCCCCCGTCAGCGACGCCCCGAACAGCGCATGATCGATCCGCACCTGGTAATGCGTCGTCGCATCTGCCGACGCATACGTCGCCCACCCGACCCTGAACGACGCCGGCCGAATCTCCGAAATCTTCGGAGCCAGGAGATGCTCCCCGCTTGATCTGAAGACATGTTCAAAACACCTCGCCGCGTCTGGAACCGCGAGGACCAGCGCAAAAAGGGCGACCAGCATGCGTACTCTCATGATATCCGCCTATTTCTTCAACATGGAATTTCCAGATGCATGATGAAACGACGCCGGCATCGTTGACGACCAGGACGCAAGGAAGCGATCCGTCGTTCATGCGATACGATGTATTCCCAGGCGTACTTCCGCCTCTCGAAGTATATCAGGCATCCGGTCCTTCTTCTCGTCATGTTTCAAAAATCTCGCGTCTCGCCGGATGAGAAAGGCGTGCTGGATGCATCCGAAGCGAATATGTATGAGAACATCGCGAATCTGAAATAGAGGTCTCTATACCAAGTCGCGATCGTTCGACGGATTCGTGAGATGCCTGGCGCCGAGAGATCTGTCGGGAAAGACGGATCAAGGGCAACCTTGGCTTCCGGCTGGAATTCGGTTACAATCTGCCGATCCGGAATTTGAGATTTGCCGTCGGAAGAAAGAGTTTCAGCCATGCCGTTGCACGATACACAATCCATGCGCGATCATCGGGCAATCCCGCTCGACAACGTCGGGGTCACGGGGTTGCGCATTCCCATCACTGTTCTCGACCGGGCGCAGGGACGCCAGGAAACGGTGGCCCAGGTGTCGCTTTCGGTGAGCCTCCCTCACCAGTTCAAGGGGACCCACATGAGTCGATTCATCGAGGTCCTCAACCGGCATCGGGGCGAGGTTACGATGAATACGGTTCCAACGATCCTCGCGGATTTGAAGACCCGCCTCGATGCCGAAAAAGCCCGCGTCGAAGTGGAATTCCCGTACTTTCTCGAACGGGAGGCCCCGGTTTCCAGGGCCAGGGCTCTCATGGACTATGAATGCCTGTTTATCGGGGAAGCCAACGGCAACAGGGAGGATTTTATCCTGGGCGTCGCCGTTCCCGTGACGAGCGTTTGCCCCTGCAGTAAATCGATCAGCGAATATGGGGCCCACAACCAGCGGGGAATCATCGAAATCCGTGTCCGTTGCCGGAAGTTGCGCTCCGGGTTGCGAGACCTCGTCTGGATTGAAGAATTGATCCAGATTGCGGAAGAATCTGCCTCCGCGCCGGTCTACCCCATGCTCAAACGACCTGATGAACGACATGTCACGATGCTGGCCTACGACAACCCTGCGTTTGTCGAAGACATGGTGCGGAATGTCGCCCAACGGCTGCAGAATGACCCCCGGATAACCTGGTTCGCCATCAAGGCCACCAACCAGGAAAGCATTCACAACCACAACGCCTTCGCCCAGATCGAATGGAAACGGGCTTCAGCCTCGAGGAAAACCACCTGACCGCGAGGCTTCCGATCTTCACGGCCTGCATCGGCGCGAAAAAGCTCAGGTCTGACGCGCAAACGCTCCTGGGCGATCGCGGTCTGACTCGCGTTCCCTATGCGACCGTTCGTATTCCTTGATAATCAAGAGCGTATCGACATCCCGACGGGCGGTACTGGCGTTGGAGAATCTCGGCAGGTCGCGGTATAGTGTTCCACATGGTACTACTCGTCACAAGGAACACGACAATCACCCGCATACTCGATACCGTTCGTGCTGAGCTTGTCGAAGCACGAATGCACTCGCCCTTCGACAAGCTCAGGGCGAACGGCTGTGCCTTGTCGGTCTGGAGGAATTATATATTACTCATGATAGCTGTTGCCTAACATATGAGACGAGTGGTAATTCCTGACAATACGCGGAGTGATATCCTTCGCCGTTTTTCAAAGCTGAAAGTCTGGAAGAGAGGAGACCAGCGCGCTCCTCACAAGCCTCTGCTGGTTTTACTTTCGCTCGGGAGAGTCGCGGCAGGAAGTGAACGGCTCGTCAGATTTGCCGATATCGAGCGGAAGCTTGCAAAACTTCTTCGCGACTTCGGACCGTATCGCCGTTCCTATCACCCGGAATTTCCCTTCTGGTACATGCAGTCTGACGGATTATGGGAAATCCCCTGCGTTGAGCGCCTCAGAAATGAAAAGAACTTCTCCGGAATCAGCCGCGGTCTGTTTCTTCAGAACGATGCTGCCGGAGGTTTCCCGTCGGATGTGTATGATGCGCTGAAGAAAGATCCGAAGCTGATCAGGGACGTCGCCAGATCGATACTCATTGCTCACTTCCCCGAGTCGTATCACGAAGATCTTCTTTTGGAAACCGGACTCGAATGTCTGATGGGTTCGAATGCCGGGATTGATATCGATAGCACTAATGATATATATACAGCTACATTAGCTAGCCAGAAAAGAAATGCGGAATTCCGCCATCGAATCCTTCGTGCATACGAGTATCGGTGTTGTGTTTGCGACCTCGGCCTTCAGCTCGGTCTCGCACCGATCGGCGTCGAGGCGGCCCACATCAAATGGCATCAGGCGGGTGGTCCCGCCGAAGAGCCGAACGGTCTTTGCCTCTGCGCTCTTCATCACAAGCTTTTCGACCGCGGCGCCTGGGGATTGACGGAATCGCTCCAGGTCGTCGTGTCGGAAGAAACGAGCGGCCCGGGAAAGGAAGAATGGCTTCTCCGCTTCCTCGGACGGAAAATCCGCGTTCCCACCCGCGCTGACTACAAACCCGCAGATGCCTTCAGACAGTGGCACGTCAAGGAAGTCCTCCAGCATCCCTTTCTGGCTCTTTGATTGCCGAACATTGTTTCGCTGAAGAACATCACGGTAACTTCGGCATACCAAATGCGGCCATTCGAGCGTCGAGTGGCCGGCATACAGCAGCATTGTAGTATTATATATAGTATCTGATAATATCTGCGGTGCGATGACGAGCAGGGTCAGCCCCCGGCTTCGATCCAGACCAGCGGTTCCTCGCCCTTGTCACGGCGGAATACCTCCCTCCCTTGCCGATATGCGGCCGCAGCAAGGCAAGGAGCCGCTCATCGCCGGAATGAACGTTCAGATCAATGGCGACCGCTTTTTCGAAAAAGCGACCCAATCAGGGTCTCCGCACCTTGATAAACATCAAAATCCACATACCAGGAAGGGCACTGAATATTTTTTTCAGATACTGTGAAATTTTGTCTGAGAATTTTCGAATGTATGGATGAAGGGAAAATATCCTGGGCAAAATGAAGGGGGTAACAAGCATCGAAAGAGGTGATGCCGATGATCGAAAACCCGGAGGATTCGAGTAAGACCCGATACCTATGCATCATAGAAAACGACCCTGCCCGCATCGAACGGATGACCGCGGCTCTCGTGCCTTTGAATCAGGTATATACGCCGGTGTATTTGCATGAAGCCCGCGCCGCCATCGAATGGTTGAAAGCGAACATCACGGAAGTCGCCTTCATATCTCTCGATTATGATCTCTACCGCCCGGGTGAAACAATGCCCTGGCCCGGCGATGGCATGGATGTCGTGGAATGGCTGGAAACTTCGCTGTCGAAGGCCGACCATCGTCCCATGGTCATCATTCATAGCGCACGGTGTAAAACCGCGCAGATGATGTACAACAGGCTGAAAAAGGCCGGCTATATGACGGTCCAGATACCTCCGCATCAAAATGACCGCTGGATCGAGGAGGAATGGGTTGGCGTGTTTAGCAGTCGTTGGTCCTTGCGCTCTGCTCTCGAGGAGATCGAAAAGAAATGGCCCGGGTTGCTGGAAGCCCTGGGTGATGAATGAACGTTCGAAAGGGGGATGGGCACGATGCCGAAAATGACGCATGGCAGTATGATCGATGTCCAGGACAAGGGCGCCCAGAAAATCATTCTCCAGGCCGTTATCACCTATATCAATCGATATTCCGGTGTGATGTCGAGGTCCGGTGTGTCCGTCCTTCATTTCCGATGGGCCCCATTTCCGGTTTGTCGGTCGGGGGCCCGCGGCGCTG
>DAOSOK010000054.1 GCA_035373905.1 Candidatus Ozemobacteraceae bacterium
GGGTCGAACCGCAGGGTGTTCAGCCCCGCCTGGGTCAGCAGGGCCCGTCGGTCGAGGCGGCCGAGCGCGGCCGATTCCGCACCGAGCCGCTGGGCGACGCCGGGATACCTGAACACGTCATCGGCCCGGAAGGGCGCGGCGCAGAGGTCCTCGAGATAACTGACCAATCGCCCTCCCTGCTCGTCGCCAAGCATCAGCGCATCGGCCGAAACGCCGCCCGGCGCCTCAGGGTCGATGGCCGGTCCGAGCCCCGTCGCGATCAGCGCCGTTCCCGACGAAGGCGGCCCGGGAAAGCGCATCGGAAGTTCGTAGGGCGGATCGAAATACGAGGCGGAATCCGCGTTCGCCGTCCGGTAGATCCAGATGTCGGCCGCTCCCGAGTCGACCACCGGCACGCCGTTCGCCAGGAACTCCTCGAGCGTCGTCGCGGCAAGCAGCCCTTCCTCCGGCTCGGCGGAAATCGAGTTGAGGCCCTGGACGTGGATGCTGCGGCAAGCAGGAAGACAGCCTTCGACCGGGTCCTCGGGCTTAGCTGGCACCTCGCGCATCTCACAATGGCGGAGCATCCCGGCCAGGATCGACCCGGGCGGTTCGTCGAGCGCCCCTTCACGCAGAATCAGCTTCGCATACCGTTCTCCGGCGGCATACAGGAACACCCAGGCCGAGGTTTCGACGACAGCCGCGCGGCCGCCCGGCGCGGACAACCATTCCGAAAACTCCCCGTCACCGCAGGTGACAAGGTCGAGACGGGCACCGTCTGGGAGAATCCGGCCGAGACCGAAACCGTGAACGACCGTCCGGGCCAGATGGATGGCCCGCGGAAGCGTGAGTTCCCGTCCCGCCGTTTTGACATATATATTATACGGTATATCTGATGTCGGCGGGTTCGGTTGGAATGCGAGGCGACGCTCGAGCGACATCTGCCGGATCATCCGGCGTGCCAGGAGAAGCGTGCGGTCGATCGCCAGGCCGAGGTTTTCGACATGGTCTCCGAAGTCTCCCCGATCGGTGACGGCCCGAAGGCTGATGAAGCCGGTTCCGGTCTCCCCGAAAATCCTGGCAAGGTGGTAATCCTCCATCTCGAGCATTTCGGCATCCGGATACAGCGAGCGCAGGCGCTCCCGATCCTCCGACGAGCCTACGAATTTCCGCACTGTCAGCGTCGTCGCCCCCCTGACCCTGACATGGTGCGGGGCCGCCCGCAGGAGCGCGTCATATGCTGGAATCCGGGGAATCTCGATGCTCGCGCCTTCGAAAATCGCCCGTTGCGTCACGAGCACATCCCCCGTGCGAAGATCCTCGGTAAAAGCCATACAGGAACCGAGTGAAATGACGAAGACAGGTTTATATACTGCAAAATATTTTTTTACGACCCGCGAGAGCAGATCTGGATCGTCGCCGTACGGCAGGCGAAGAAGCGTCACCTCATGCTCGTCGAGCGTGCCGTAAAAGACGGGCGACCGTGAACCGGCCAGGGGCTTCTCGCCCCGGACGCTCATGCGGCTTAGGATGGCCTTCTTCTCCATGCGGTCGAAACACACGAGATGGACCGGTCCCTCTGTTTCATCCCCTCGTGGCCGCAGGCCGATGGCAAAAGGGGAATGAGCCGGACCCTCGCCCCGGATTCCCTGGCCGTGCACGGTGACCGGCCCGCTGAGCTTCATCGCTCGGCCTCAGTCAGGGCGTCGAAGCCAAATATACCAAACGATACAGCCAAACTCGCGATGACGTGCGCCCCTTCCGTATCCGAGGCCATGCCGGAAAACAGGCTGCGGACCGTCTCTCGTCCCAGGCCGGGCGAGCCGTCCCGGATGACGATTGGATCGGTCAGAATCGCCGCGGTCGTGGCGAGAACGACGAGGTTCCCGGTCACGGAAGCTGGACTGTTCTTCAGGACGAGCGACGTCACGGCGGCGGCGTCCCACCTGCCGTCGAGCACGCCTCTGACGCAGGTTTCATGGTTGCCCGCCCAGGAAATCGAACGGAAAAACCGGAGAGGTTCGATTCCCCGCTCCACGAACACGCGATTCGGATACAGGAAACCGCTCTTCGAGCCGCGATCGACATAGGCGAAACTGCCAGAGGCCAAACCTGCCAGGTCCGTCACGCCCGATGCGCGCCTCGCGACGATGAGCCCCTGGTAGCTTCCCGAACGGGTCCGCGGGCGGCAAACGGGAATCATGACTCCCTGTGCCCCCACCTGCCTTGAACGAGGTGAAAACCAGCCGATGTCGATTCGTCGCTGCCTGACGAGTCGCTCGAGATCGGCGTAATCCGCGACGAGCTGGATCCGAACGTCCCGGCCCAGCTTCGCGGCTAGATATCCCGTCAGGGGCGCCAGGGCTTTCTCGAGCTCGCCGCGCTCGAGGAAGGGAAAGACGCCGAACTGCACGGGAAGCCGCTCGTCGACCTCGAGACGAAGCCCGTTTGTGCCGTCGCCTTCTCCACACCCCGTGGCGAGCGCCAGCATGAGACCGAACGCGACCGAGGCCGCGAGTCTTCCGAACCTGTGCATCAATCCGTTTGTCATGGGTGTCCGGTGATTTTACCAGATGTCGGGAAGGCCGAGGTGACCGTTTTCATCAGCCGTCTGAGCCGGCCCGCCACTTCCGTGCCGAGCTGAAGATCGAGAAATTCCCAGGAAAGCGACGCGACGAACCGATCACCGCGCAGTGCCCGCTCGAGCGCATCGACGATACCGGCCGGGTCGGATGCCCTGGCGGAAGCCGCCGTGATGGCCAGTCTCAGCCGCAGATCGGATTCAACCGACCGCACCGGCGTTTCGGAGATATCCAGCTCGATGCGCTCGAGCAGGGGAACCAGCAACGTTCCGATCCTGTCGTGAGCGCCGTGTTCCCGCATCAGCCGCAGAAGCAGGGTCACGTCAGCCAGGTCCTGAACGGCAAGCCCCTGAATCTCCGGGGCAACCCGCTCCGCAATCCACACGACGGCGCTTCCATCCTGACCGAAGCCATGAGTGATGAGCCGCCGGACGTCGGGCGAACCGACCGTTTCTATCGCTTCGGCGAGCGCGGCGCGCAGACCGTCCGGTTCGACTTGCAGAGCGCGGATCAGAAGATAAATCCTGGAATCATGCCGCCATGTTCCCAACCGACTCACGACCTGGGCACGCTCGGCCGGGTCGAGGGTTTCGACGACTTGGGAAATGCCTCTGCAGGTCAGCATCTCTATGGCCTGGGCAGCCGCCTCGGCTTCCGGAGCAAGATGTTTCGGAAGCGTTTCGGCCGCCGTTTTCAGCACCTGGCCGGTCTCAGGCAGGGGAAGCCGCCGCAGGGCGGCGATCGCCTGGCCAGCGACACGCTCGTCCGGGTCCGAGAGGCCGGATGTCAGCTCGTCGAAGAATGACTCGTGCTGGAGACGCCCGAGAACCGCGATTGCGGCAGCACGTTTAATGGGGTCCGCAGAACGACTCATACCGGACAGCGAGCGAAGACCGGTTTCGATATCGCCGGCGTCGCCGCTCAGGCGGATGAGTCCTTCGGCGGCGGCCGCACGGACACGGTGATGCGGGTGATCGAGGCAGGTGCGGATCCAGGGCAGAAACGCCCGGTCCGCGTCGATGTCGGCCAGACCTTCGAGCAGGTTCGAGAGAACGCGTGGATCGGTTTCTCCGGCGGCGAGTAGGTCCGCGCCGACCCAGCGGGAAACGACCCCGTCACCCGAAAGGAGCCGCCGTACGACGCCGGCGCGGACGGTCGGCGACGCCTCTGCCCGAAGGAGCTCGACGAGGGGTTGCTGCCAGGCGGCACGAGGAATGCCGTCGAGGAGGTCCAGTGCCGCGAGTCGTTCCTCTTCTGTTCCGCGAAGCAGGGTCTCGAGCCTCTGGAGTCGTTCGGCCGGCGAGAGGGCTCGCAGCGACTCGATCGCCATCAGCCGCCCGCCGCGCCCCGATGCCGCGGCCTCGCCGTCCAAGATGCGTCCGATAGCCGCTTCCCATGCCCATTCGAGTGGAAGGATTGAAGCGGTCATCAGGCCAAGGACTAGCGCGAGACTCCCGAACGCGATTCCCGGAGCGAGACTGGTCTGGACGGCCATCAGCAGGAGGGCGGAAGCCATCGAGCCGGCCGAGGCACAGATGCCGATCGTGCTCAGCGCCTTCAGGCGCGGTTTTGCGGGCAGAACGCCGACGATGAGCGACATCGCCGAATGGTGGAAGGATTTGGCAAGCCAGGTGAAGAGAAACTGCGTTGCCAGGACGGTGGAGATCGCCCCGCCCGTCGAGGCGAGGGCGGCGAGGCCGACCGTTACCGGCAAAAATGCGAGAATGCGTGTCAGCCGCACGGACTTCATGACAAAGCCGGCGACAGCCATCTGCGTCAGCAGAACCAGCGCATCGGTGCAGGCCGTGAACGTCGCGATGAACGAGGCGAGCCGCTCGGGGGTATCGCAAGCCGTCGTGATCGCCCGCGAATACTGATAGTCGAGCCAGTATTTCGACAGGGTGAAGAGCAGGGCCAGGGCGGCAAGCCTATTCGCGAAGGAGCCACCGACGTCCGGGCCGGGAGGTGCGGATTCGGCTCCGGATGGCTCTGCAGGCGGCACCGGCGAGGCCGGAGAGACTGATTCCGAGCGTTCCCTGAAACGGCCCCGGACAAGCCCGAACAGCGCGGCGGCGCCCGCGAAGGCGAAAACGTCGGCCGCCATCACGGTCGGCAGGCTCGCGACCGAGAGAGCGAGACGCATCACGACGCCACTCAGGATGAAGCTGAGACTGCCGCAGCCGTTGATGAACGGCAGATATCGCTTGCCCTCGTCGAGCGGCAGCACCTCGTTCAGCCAGTGTGTGAAGAACTGGTTGAAAAACAGCTCGTACACCATGACGGCAAGCAGAAATCCCGTGTCGAGCCAGGCCGAATCGCCGACCGGCGCAAACAGGCGCACGAAGGCTATGGCGAAGAAGGCGGCCGAGAGTCGCTGCAGGTAGGTTCCCGACGAGCCGGTGAGATGCCGCACGGCGCCCGCCTGGAGGGAGATGTAGACGACGTTCATCACCGCGTAGACGTACGGCAGGCCCGTCACGCCGGCGGTCTTGAAGAACAGCGTCTGGCCGGCGATGAAGAAGACGTTGACCGCCGCGCGGAGAAGCAGGCTGAACAGCCCTATCATCAGCACCCCGGCAGGCGGAAGCAGGCCGCTCATTTCTTCGGGTCGGCCGGCGACTTCGGCTCGTTTCGTATACGCTCCCATATAGAACCGATCAGGATCTTCTTCTGCAGCACGGCGGCGAGCGCGTTGAGCCCCTTCCCCGCCTCGTCGAGCTCGTCGCCGGTGCCGATCTCGACCCGGTGCGAGAACTCGCCGTCGCGCAGCTTCGCCAGCCCCCCGATCAGCGCCGAGATCGGGCTCGTGACCGATGCCGCGACCCAGCCGCCGGCAACAACCGCCATCACGACCGCGAGCAGCAGCACGAGACCGAAGTTCGCCCGAAGCGTGCCGATCAGCCGGAATGCGTCGGACGCCGGAGTTCCGGCCGCCACCCAGCCGTTGAGGGCCGGACGCCAGGTGAGTGAAACGATATCGTTTTGTTCACCGTATTTCAGGGGCATCGTATAGGTCGTTTCGGTGAGGCTGTCAGCGCACGCCACGAGAGAGGCCGGCAGCACGAACCGCCGCGCCCCGATCGGAAGCCCCGCGCCGCGCCGCGCCGTGATCTCGCCGGTTCTCGCGAGCAGGCAGACATACTCGTTCTCCGGCACAGAAAGGGTGTCGAGAATGTCCTGGATATCCGGCCCCGACAGGGTGCCGCGCGCCACGAGCGTCCCGATGCGAACCCCGTCGTCCGTGAACGAGTTCACAGGAACCTGCATCAGCAACGTGCCTGTCGCAGACAGCATGCTCAGCCTTTCGCCGCGGCGCCAGAGGGTCTCGCGTTCATCCCGGTTGAACGAGGCCCGCACTGTCGACGACGCATCGGCCACCGCCGCGCCTCGAAAGAAGGGTTCTTCCCCGACGAACTCGGCCAGTGCCGAGCACACCCGCTCGGGATCGAGGCTCTGCACATCCGGCTGTCGGGCCAGCGTTTCGAGCCGTGCCCGCTGCGCTCCGATGTACAACTCGACCCCCGAGGTCACCCCCCGCAGGATCGCCTGGTGCAGCGCCACCGCGTCGTCCCGCACCGACCGTTCGACCAGCCGCCATGTAACCGCCCCGAACAGCACCAGCGGCCCCAGCACCGCCAGCAGCAGCGCCCCAACGACCTTCGTCCGAAACTTCCACGCACTCATGCCGCACAGTGTACACCAACTCAGGCAACCTGCAACTCTCTTCTGGTGGATCCCGGCAGAAAAACAGGCTAGTATACGGGTGACATGCACACACACGAGGAGCGAGAGGAATTCGATATGAGCGATCATCAGACAGTCGTCCCGACACCATCAACCTCATCCCCGCTCACTGGGCTGTTGCTGGCGGAGTTTCTGGGGGCGTTCAACGACCACGCGTGGAAGATGGTCGTGGCGCTGTTGTCGATCCGTGCAGCGACGGCAGGGCTCGCGCCGGGATCGGCGGCGTTCGAGACGGCGTCGCAGTCGCAGGCGACGATCGCGTTCGTGGTGTACACCCTTCCGCTTGCCGTCTTCTCACTGCCGGCAGGCCCGATCGCCGACCGGTTCAGCAAGCGGACGGTCATCGTCTGGCTGAAGCTGTTCGAAGTCCTAGTGCTGCTCGGCGGCACGGTCTCCCTTGCCATGGGCGGGTCGATCTGGCCGCTGTTCGCGGCGCTCGGCCTCATGTCGTTCCAGTCGGCGCTGTACAGCCCGTCGAAATACGGCATCATCCCAGAGCTCGTACCGCACGAGAAGCTGGCCCATGCGAACGGTCTCCTCGAGATGTGGACGTTTCTCGCGATCATCGTAGGTACGGCACTCGGCGGTTTCCTGCTCGACGCGTCCGGCAGCAGCCCTTGGATCGCCGGTGCCGTGCTGACGTTGTGCGCGACCGGGGGCTGGTTCGCCTCGATGAGCATTCCGAAGGTTCAGCCGGCAACGCTGGAATCGGTCGGCGTGGTCGAGTCGGTGCGCGACGCCTGGTCGATCCTCTCCGGTGACCGTGTCCTGCGCCTCTCGGTGATGGGATCGATTCTGTTCTGGGGCATCGTCAGCCTGCTCGGGCAGGACATCCTCGTCTATGCGAAAGGCATCACGGCCGGAAGCTCCAATTCCGACACGCTCTCTGGGCTGCCAATGGCGCTCTACGGCATCGGCGTCGCCGCCGGCAGCATGCTCGCCGCGCGACTTTCCGGCCCCAAAGTAGAATACGGCCTGATACCGCTCGGCTCGGTCGGCATCGCCGCCTTCACCGTATTGTTCGGCCTTTTCGGCCCTGGCATCGCCGGAACCCTGCTCGTCATGGCGATTCTCGGCGTCTCCAGCGGCCTCATCCTGGTGCCGCTCGACTCGATCATGCAGTGGCGCTCACCCGCCCACCGGCGCGGTGCCGTCATCGCCCTCGCCAATGTGTTCATCTTCGGCGGCACGGTCGCCGGCTCGCTCGGCGCGGGTCTGCTAGCCAATACCGGCTTCGACGCCCGCGAGATCATCCTCTGCACGGCCCTGCTGACGACGGGCGGCACGCTCTGGGCCTTGTGGCTCCTGCCCGACTTTCTGCTCCGGCTCGTCATCGTTATAACGACAAATATATTTTACCGGCTCACCATCGTCGGCAGCGTCAACGTTCCCCGGGAGGGCGGCGCCCTGCTCGTCTCGAACCACGTCTCGTTCATCGACGGCTTCCTGGTGATCGCCTCGACCGACCGGCCAGTCCGCTTCATCGTCGACGAGATATATTACAACCACTGGCTCCTGAACCCGTTCATGCGCGCCCTCCACGTCATCCCGGTCTCGGGCACCGGCGGCCTCCGGGTCGTCCTCAAGGCCCTCCGAGACGCCGGCACCTCCCTCGACGAGGGCGAACTGGTCTGCATCTTCCCCGAGGGCGAAGTGACGCGCACCGGCATGATGCTCCCCTTCCGGCGCGGCCTCGAGCGCATCATCAAGGGCCGCACGGCGCCCATCATCCCGATCCACCTCGACCGCGTCTGGGGAAGCGTTTACAGCCGCTCGGGCGGGCGGTTCCTCACCAAGATCCCCGAACGTTACCCCCACCCCATCACCGTAGCCTTCGGCACGCCGCTTCCCGCCGAGACCCGTGTCGCCCAGGTCCGTCAGATAGTCATGGAAATGGGCACCGCGGCCTGGGAACACCGCCGCGAAGACGCCCGTCCCCTCCATCACTACGCGATCCGCACCCTCCGGACACGCCCCTGGAGGTTCGCCGCCGGCGACATCAACACCTGGCACACCTCCCGCATCGAGGCCCTTGCCTCGATCATCGCCCTGTCGCGCGCCCTGCGCCCGCACTGGGAAGGCCAGAAGAACGTCGGTCTGCTCCTGCCGACCACACCGGCAGGCGCCTGGACGAACGTCGCCGCGGCGCTGGGCGGCCGTGTGAGCGTCAACCTGAACTGGACTGCCGGCCCGACAGGAATGGCCTCCGCGGCCCGCCAGGCAGGCCTCAAAACGGTCCTGACGAGCCGCGCCTTCCTCGAAAAAGCCGCGATCGACCTCCCCGATACGGTTCAGCCGCTGTATCTCGAGGATATCGCCGCGGACATCACTCGGTTCGACCGGCTGTCCGCGCTCGCGCTCGCCCTGACCGCCCCGATACGGCTTCTCGAACGCATCGCCGGCGCCGAACGCACGCCCGACGTCGACGAGACGGCGACGATCATCTTCAGCAGCGGCAGCACCGGCGAGCCGAAAGGCGTCATGCTCAGCCACTGGAACATCGGCAGCAACGTCGACGGTGTCGCCCAGGTGCTCACGGTCGACAGCTCCGACACGCTTCTCGGCGTCCTGCCCCTCTTCCACTCGTTCGGAACGATGTCGATGTGGTTCGCCCTCCGCACCGGGATCGGCCTCGTCTTCCACCCGAACCCCCTCGACTCGGTCGCGATCGGCGGCCTCGTCGAGAAGTTCGGCGCGACGATGTTGATCGCGACGCCGACATTCCTTCAGATATATATGAGACGGTGTACACCTGGCCAACTCGGTTCCCTTCGCATCGTTCTCACCGGCGCCGAGCGGCTTCCAGACAAGGTCGCGAACGCCTTCGAGGAAAAGTTCGGCATCCGGCCGATCGAGGGCTACGGCGCGACCGAGTGCGCCCCGGCGATCACGGTCAGCACGCTCGACTTCCGCGGCCGCGGCATCTACCAGTTCGGCTCGCGGCGCGGCTTCGTCGGGCACCCCGTTCCCGGGCTATCGATCCGGGTCGTCGACCAGGACTCCGGCGAGCCGCTTCCGCACGGCAAGCCCGGCATGCTGCTCGTGCGCGGCCCCAACGTCATGAAGGGGTATATCGGCCGCGAGGATCTGACGGCGAAGGCGATCCGCGACGGCTGGTATGTGACGGGCGACATCGCCGTCATGGACGAGAACGGCTTCGTGCGCATCACCGACCGCCTCTCGCGCTTCTCGAAGATCGGCGGTGAGATGGTTCCCCACGGCCGCGTCGAAGAGGCGCTCCAGGCTGCATCCGGCCTCGACGTGATGACGTTCGCCGTGACGGCGATACCGGACGAGCGCAAGGGCGAGCGCCTGGCCGTGCTTCACACACTCGACGAGAGCCGCGTTCCCGGCATTCTCGAACAAATGACGGCGAGCGGCCTTCCCAACCTCTTCATTCCGCGCCGTGACAGCTTCGTCCGCGTCGACAAACTGCCCATGCTCGGAACCGGCAAGCTCGACCTTCGCGCGATCCGCCAGATCGCCCAGGAAAAACTCGGCCCGGCCAGTCCCGCCTGAGGCGGTCCTTCACTTCGACAGGTTTTCCAGGACCTTGTCGGCAAGCTCGGGATACAGGGTATAAAGGCAGTTCGGACAGATTCCGTGTGAGACGGTGTCCGTGATCGCCGCCGCAAGACCTTTTGTGAGCGGCGTCCACTCGTCCTTGTCGATCTTCAGCCGCACGCACCCCGCGCAGACGACGAGAATGGTTTCCCGGTCGGCGGCGTGTTTCTGGAGCAGTTCCACGATGCCGTCGACGTTCGCCCCGATTTCCTGTTCGAGACCGAGATCGATGACGATGCCGCGCACCCGCGAGATCTTCTTGCCGATCGTGTCGATGATGACGCCCCGGTCCATGTACCGGTGATACCGATTTTCAAAGTCGCGGATCCGGTAATCGGTCTGATAGATGCTCTTTCGGCCGGTCAGCAGGTCCGTCATCGCATCCATCGTCTTCTGGTAATCCTCGGGATGCAGAATGTCGGTGAACGCCTGATACCCCTTCCCCGCGAAATCCTCGACGCGGTACCCAAGCGCCGTCACCTTCAGGTCGTTGAACTCGACCCTGTCGTGAATGACGTCCCACTCCCACCACGCGAATGGCGAGTGGTGCATGATGACATCGGTCAGCAACGCATCTCTATCCATATATCATTCCATCCGATGCGGGATTCGCGCCATATCAGCCTACGAGCGCGTCCAGGCGCGCAAAGAATTCCTCGATCTCGTCCGGTGTGTTGTAGAAATGCGGCGAAACCCTGAAGTATCCCTGGCGAGCCGAGATCTGAACGCCCACCCCGCGAAGCTTCATCGCGGTATCCGATGCCGAAACGCCTTCGATCCGGAACGATGTGATGCCCGACGTCCCGGCCGCCGATGCCGTTTCCGCCTCGGGAAGCGCAAGTTCGAAGCCACGCCGAAGCGCGCCGCGCCGCACCAGCCGCGCGTTTTCTCGCACCAGATCTGCGGCCCGATCGATCCCGAAAGAGGCCAGCACCCGCAGAGATGCATGCAGGGTATGGATGCCGAGAGCCGAGAGCGTCCCCGTTTCGAATCGCAGCGCGCCTTCCTTGAAGTCGAGCCGCTGGTCGAAAAAGTCCTCCCACTGCCGCACCCCCTGCCATCCGATCAGGCCCGGCCGCAGCCGCTCCGCAAGCTCGGGCCGGCAGGCGACGAAACCGATCCCCTCGCCGGCCATCAGCCATTTGTGACCGCCCCCGGCCAGAAAGTCTATCCCCGACGCCGCCATGTCGAGCGGCAGAGCGCCCAGGTGCTGGATGCAGTCGACGCACAGCAATGCGCCGCGCTTTCGGCACGCGTCGGCAATCGCGGGCAGGTCGGCGACAAAGCCACTGAAAAACTGGACGGAACTGATCGACACGAGCCGCGTCCGTTCATTTATCGTATTCGCTATACTATCAACTGAAATCCGGCCCTCGACGGGCTCGACGCGCCTGAGTTCGACACCCAGCCGTTCGAGGTTCATCCAGGGGTAGACGTTGGCGGGGAACTCGACGCTCGGCAAAACGACGTTGTCGCCCGACCGCCAGTCGAGGCCCGACGAGAGAATCGACAGACCTTCCGAGACGTTGCGCGTGAAGGCGATGCCGTTCGCCGGCATCCGGAGCGCGCGGGCAAGCATGCCCCGCAGCTCCTCGATCAACGCCCCGGTGCGCTCCCAGTGTTTCTCGCCTTCGATGGAAAGAGACTCGATATACCGCTCGGCCGCGTCCCGCCCGTAGGATGGCAAAGGGCCGACGGCGGCATGATTCAGGTAGATCCACTTCTCGGTGACCGGGAACAGCCGCCGGCGTTCATCGCTGTTCAGCATCTGGCGGTTCCGGTCATTCCCCGAAGACTTCGCTCGCATCCCCGTAGAAGGGCACTTTTCGTTTCACGATGACCGAGATGTGCCGGTTCGCATAGGAGAGGGGATCGAGCTTCTCGATCAACTTCTGATCGGCGCAGCCTCGGATCTCCATGATCTGGCCCTTGGGAACGCCGTTCTGTTCGAGGAGGATACGGGCCATGTTCGCACGTTCGGTCGAGAGTTCCCAGTTCGACTCCCCGTTCGGTCCCTGGTAAGGAACGCTGTTGGTATGTCCCTCGATGGCCAGCCGGTTCGGCATGTCGCGGACGATACCCGCAAGGTGCGTCAGCATCTGCTTCACGTGAGGGGTGAACCGCTCGTTGATCGTCCCAAACAGGCTGGCCTGCTGGTTGTCGACGAGATCGATGCGGATCTCCTCCTCGTTGATGCTCATCCGGACATTCGTCGAATAGCCGGGCATGCTTTTCAGCTCGGTCTTGAGCCCCGCGATATTCTTTGCGTCCTTGAGAGGACGGGGCTTGGGCATGGAAATCGGGTTGGTGACGTTCGGCCACGCCACGTTGAACGGCACGGGATACGTTTTCGGCTTGAAACCGTTGAAAAAGAGAAGGTCAGCCGTCGAGCTGAGCGGCGTCTTGAAAAAATCCTCGATGACTTTCTTGGAGTTCGGGTTGAGACCGATGACCCACATCACGAGGAAGAACGCCATCATGGCAGTGATGAAGTCGGCATACGCCACCTTCCAGGTACCGCCATGATGACCGCCGCCATGCTTTCTGGCCATGGTTATTCCTCCTGTCGTGTGCCTTCAGATCAGGCTCAGCCGCCCGTTCCCTTTGCGGAGAGGAACTTCTCAGTCTCCTCGAAGGTCGACCGGTACCGGGGTGGCACATGCCGCCGGGCGATTTCGATGCAGATCTTCGCGGCATATCCGCGGGAAAACGCATCGAGAGAATATCGAATAACCGCCATGTATGCTTCCGCATCCTTGACCTGGTTTTCGAGCGCTTTCGCGATCGGGTTGCAAACGCCGTAGGCAAGCAGAATGCCGAGGAACGTTCCGACGAGTGCCGCCGCCACCTTGAAGCCGATCTGCTCGGGCGGGCCGTTGATCGCCTGCATCGTGATGACGATTCCGAGAACGGCCGCCACGATGCCGAATCCTGGCAAGCTGTCGCCCGCCGTCGCGAAAATGCTCGATGGAATCAGCTCCTCTTCCGCAACGACATCGAGATCGTCGATCATGATTCGCTCGATCTCGTTGTCGGCAATACCGCCCGTCACGATCATGCGAAGCGAATCACAGATGAATTCGACCGCGTGATGGTTCGCCATGATGTTGGGGAAGCGCTTGAAGATTTCGCTGTTGGTGGGGTTGTCGATGTGGCCTTCGAGTGCGAGAATGCCTTCGCGCCTCGCCAGGTCGAACAGGGCATACAGCATTTCCATCAATTCTCGATATTTTGCCTTGTCGAAGACCTTCGGTTTCAGCAGGCTTATGACGCCCGCCACAGCCGACTTCACTCCGCCGAATCCGCTGCCGATGACGATGGCTCCGAACATGGATCCGCCAATGATGATGAATTCAGCGACCTGCATGAGGGGGCCGAGCTTCCCGCCGGCCTCCAGATACCCCGTTATTATGGACCCGAAGACGATCAAAAATCCGACAATGAATGGCATGCAGTCTCGTCCTTGTCTTCCAGCTTCCCGCGTTTCATACGCACGAGGGCAATTCTATCCTGTAAGGATATCGCACCCCCCGAAAACAAGTCACGCATTTCCTTCGGAGTCTTCGCCGGAACGTGCGACTCGCTTTCAGAGTATCCCACCTATACTTCGGTAAAATTCGAAATTTTCTGAAATACCGAACGAATATTTGCGTCGGCGGATTGTTCCAGCCGGACCCGACCCGCACGATGCGGGAAGTGGGCCGGCGGCGCCCGGATGGCGCAGTTCAGCCGGACCCGAGCGGCGGATCACGGGCCGAGTTTCGAAATTTCGGCGGAAACCTGCTCGAGTTCCCTCTCGTGTTCCGCAAGGAAACGTTCGGCATGCACCCCGCTCCCTTTCGCGACCTCCCCAGCCCACCACTCGATCGATGCGTGCAAGCCACGTTCGATCTTTCGAAGCTCCTCGAGCACCAGCCCTACGGTCAGCCGGCCGATCATCTCGTCGGTATACCCCTCCCCCAACCCGGCTTCGGAATCGTGGTCATGGATGAATCGGTAATACGTTCCGCACTCCGGACAGACGCGGATCTGGTCGGCGCCGTAGATTCCCGCTCCCCCGACGATACGCAGCCTGCCAACCTCTTCGGGAAGCCGTTCGGTTCCGTGAAGAAGTTCCACCTTCTTGAATTCCGGAAGATGTCCACAGATGGAACATGTTTTCATCCCGTCATGATCCTGCATGGTCTTTTCTCCTCCCATCGTCGGCGTTTTCGCAAACGATTCTTCATGATATGGCACAATATGCCGATAGGATACCCGTTCGGGACGTTTTGTCTGTCATACATGGTTGTATTGTATGATATAGTATCGGCAGATATGAGATGATGTCATGAATGAAGAGAGAATGACGAAAGCCTGTCTTCTGCAGGAGATGCAGAAGCTTCGGCAGAGGATCGCGGAACTCGAACGGCAGCTTGCCGAATCATGCAGACCGGTCCCGGCGGCTGCGCAACGCCCCACCGCCCCGTCAAGCCCGGATTCCACCAATCGGCAGACACGAACCGAAGACGACCTGAATCGCAGCGGAAAGTTGCTGGAATCGGCCCTGGCAAACACTTCAGACGCCGTTTTCATTTCCGATGCCGTCGGGAATTTCGTCGTGTTCAACGAAGCGTTCGCCTCCTATCACCGATTCAAGAGCAAGGAAGAATGTTCGAAACGCATTTCCGAATGCTTTGGCCGCTTCGAGGTGTTCTCAGCCGACGGAACGCCGATTTTTCCGGAAATGTGTGCAGTATCGAGGGCTCTCCGGGGTGAACGCGGTGAAAACGTCGAGTATACCCTCCGCCTGAAAAGCACCGGCGAAACCTGGACGGGAAGATACAATTTCAGTCCCATCCACTCTATCGACGGCCAGATCATCGGCTCGGTGGTCGTCGCACATGATATCACCTGGGAAAAACAGATCGCTGAAGTCCTGCGCGAAAGCGAGCAGCGGTTGGCCTTCCACACCGACAACTCTCCGCTGGGTATCATCGAATGGGACATGAATTTCGTCGTGACCCGCTGGTCCGGCGAATCCGAACGGATCTTCGGCTGGAAAGCCTCTGAAATCCTCGGCAGGAAGATCATGGACCTCGACATGATTTTCGAGGATGACATTCCCCATGTCCGGAAAGTCTCTGAACGCCTCTCGAGCGGCGTTTCAAGGCACGTGTTCTCCTGCAACCGGAATTACACGAAAGACCGGAAGATCATCATCTGCGAGTGGTACAACTCCGTCCTGCTGAACGATCATGGCAAGATGATCTCGGTCATGTCCCAGATTCTGGATATAACCGAGCGGAAGCACACGGAAGAAGCATTGAGACAGGCAACCGAGGATGTCCGGGAGCTTGCGAAAAATCTCCGCGAACTCGCCGCCGATTCCATCAAGACGGAACAGCGGGAACGCCGGCGGATCGCGGCCCTGCTTCACGATCATGTCCAGCAGCTTCTCGTCAGCGGCCAGATGCAGGTCGGCCTGCTCCGCCGAAACGCCAACCATCAAAACGGCGCCACGCTCGCAATTCTCGAAAGCACGCTGAAAGAGGCCCTCACGGCGACGACCACGCTGACGATCGAACTGTCCCCCCCCGTTCTCGGCAAGCCCGACATGAACGCCGCCTTTTCCTGGCTGGCCAGGTATATGGAAGAAAAGCATTGCTTCAAAATGCATCTCGTTTCGGAAGCAAAACGCGAACCGGCATCATTCGAAGAACGGACGTTCCTGTTCGAATCCGTTCGCGAACTGATGCTGAACGTTTTGAAACATGCGGGAGTCCGGGAGGCACGACTGGTCATTCCCGTCGAACACGACAACCGGTTTACGGTCATCGTGGAGGACGACGGACGGGGATTCGCACCGGATTCGATCAAACCCGGCACAAGAAAGGGATTCGGGTTGTTCTCCATCGGCGAGCGCCTTCTGCACCTTGGAGGAACGATTCTCATAGACAGCGCTCCCGGACATGGTGCGAAGATCACGATCTCCATCCCGCTGAAAAATGGAGAAACCGCCAACGGCTGTCAAAGCCCGGCGGTTGAGGCGAAATTCGATCCGATCCGCGTTCTCCTGGCCGACGATCACAAGATGATCCGTCAGGGATTAACCATCCTACTCCAGGCGGAAGCCGACATCGAGGTGATCGGGGAAGCGGAAAACGGCATCGAGGCGATCGAGAAGGCTCATCTCCTTCAGCCCGACGTCGTCATCCTCGACGTGAACATGCCCGAGATGGACGGCATCCAGGCCGCCTCCCGCATCGCGAAGGAGATGCCCGCCGTCAAGGTCATCGCCCTCTCCGTCTACGCGGAAGAGCATGCCGCCGACGTCATGCGCAGCGCAGGAGCGATCGCATACATCCCCAAGGGCAGCACGCTGGAACACCTGTTCGCCGCCATTCGCTCCTGTCAGAAAAACGTCTTTTGAGCGATGCCGCGGAGCGTTCGGGCGCCGACCTAGCCCTCCAGGCGCTCACAAGGAACACGACAATCACTTGCATACTCGATACCGCTCGTGCTGAGCCTGTCGAAGCACGAATGCTCTCGCCCTTCGACAGACGCAGGGCGAACGGGGGCATCATGTCGATGAGGATACAATGTATTGCTCGTGATACGTGGCGCCCAACTTACGAGACGCGCGGAAACTCAAGAGGCTTTCTTCAGCAGGAGATGTTGAAAGTCGCGCTCTCCGCCCTTTCTGTGATGTTCCCGGAAGAACCGCTTGGGAGCGTGACACACCGGGCATTCCCATGTTTCGAGAACGTCGGCGAACGATGTGCAGGAAGGAACATGATGCAGAAGGTCGCCCTTCACCGGTTGATACAGGTATCCGCACAGAGAACACTCGTATTCCTTCATTTACCGATCCTCATAACTATATATTATTATATATGTATATTCAAGAAAAACACCCCCCGTCATGGATTCGGCGGATGCAGGCGAGGGTGTTTCATGCCCGGCTGATCTCTTCTTTCGCCGGGAATATCAGGGACATCACATCACAGATGCCTCTCACTTTCACTCCGGCATGAGGGTACAATAAAAGGCCGAACGAAGAGAATCCCGGCGAAGATCCAAAAATCTAGTGAAAAACCGCTATCCCTTCGCGGTCACCCAAGGCCCTTCTCGAGAGCGAACCGGAGCAGGCCGACCGCATTGTTGAGGTGAAGCTTCCGCATCATGTTGGCGCGGTGGTTCTCGACGGTGAATTTGCTGATGCTGAGTTCATCCGCAATGCATCGACTCGTCTTTCCCCTGGCGATCAGCGTCAAGATCTGCTTTTCGCGTTTCGTCAGCAGTTCTACGGAAGGTGCCCCCGGCTGGCTCATCGACTGGATTTGTCGCTCCCCGAGAAGCCGCGTGACGGCCGGCGAAACATACATTTTCCCGTCCCTGATGGCCTGGATGGCGAGAAGGGTTTCATCGGCAGCGTCGCTCTTCGTGAGAAACCCCGCTGCACCCAGGGTTTTGGCCTGCTCGAAATGCTCGTAGTCGGTGAACATGGACAAAATGAGGACGGTCACATCCGGATACCGCTGCCTGATCTCTTTCAGCGCCACGAGGCCGTCCATTTCGGGCATGGCGATGTCGGTGATCACCATTTCGCACGGAACGCTTTTCAGTATATCCGTCAACTGCCTGCCATCTCCGGCCTCGGCAACGACACGCAGCCCCTCAACGGAATCGATGATTTTCTTCAGGCACTCCCTGAACATCCGATGATCATCGGCAAGAACGATTCTGAACTCTCTCATACTCTCACTCTTATGCAGGCGTTTTGTCTCTTTATTGAACGCCATGGACAGGGTACTACGTTTACGTACCCGACGCAACTCCGTCCTGGGAAATTTTCCAAAACGAAACAGGGATTCTGATCGTGTCTTGCCTTTCGTGAACGTCATTTCACCTGCCGCGTGACGGAACAATAGTCAGTTTTCTTCAGATTTTTGTATATTCGATGGGATACCTCTCCCCAAAAGCCAGGAGGATACTGTCGTCACAGAAGCATTACCAGGAGAGACGGGAGGATCCACGAGACATGGCTGTACAGGGAATGTCGGTCCAGACGGATGACGCAAGGGCGGTGAAAAATTCGTTTGCGAAAAGGGGGGAAAAGCGAACGGTCCTGCTGGTCGACGATGACGAGCTTGTCCGCAAGGTGGTCGGCATCCAGCTTTCCTATCTTGGATTCCGCGTACTGACGGCGGAAAACGGCATGGATGGGCTGAGGGTATTCCGGCTGAACGCATCCGATATTTCGCTCGTCCTGCTCGACCACAAGATGCCCATCATGGACGGCATGACCCTGCTGCCGTTCCTGCGCCGCATCAGGCCTGGAATTTCGGTGATCATGATCAGCGGATCGGTCGAGGAACTAGAACTCGACAAGACACAGGAACAACCGGACCGTTTCGTTCGGAAGCCATTCGAGTTCGAAGAGCTGCAGGACCACATCAGAAATATACTTTCAACGATAGAAAAACGTGAATGCGATTGAGGACTCGATCACAGCAAGAAGCCGGGGTTCTCCGAATGGAGCCCCGGCTTCTTCGTATCCGCTATAATCAGCGCCCCATGAGGCGATCGACGATCATGTCGAAATCCATGCTCGCGCCGCGAACGATCCGGTGCGCTTCGCGGGCATTGTAATCCGTCATCAGGGCGAACCGGGCCTGGCCGACCTGGCGCTGAACGCGACCCGCATCTTGAGAAGCCATACCGGGCAGACGGAACTGGACGTCGGAGATCTCGCGCTCGATCTGGCTCAGGGTGCGGGCGCATTCCATCATGTCGCGACGGGTCATGCCCGGGAAAAAGCTGGTCTCGGCGAGCCGGAACAAGCCCTGAATGCGCCGGAACGATTCACGAAGCATCGCCTGGCCGTTGTCGTGCTGACCGCCGGGGCCGTGACCGGGGAACGGAGCGGGATTGTAGCCGCCGCCGTGGCCGGGATACGGGGGGTGTCCCATGCCGCCGGGGCCATGACCGGGCTGGGAAGGAGGACCATATCCGCCGTTGCCGGGCTGGGGACCGTGACCAGGCTGAGAACCGGGTCCCGGCTGATGGTAGCCGCCGTTGCCGCCGTGGCCGGGCTGAGGCTGACCGTGGCCGCCAAAAGGTTCGGAATAGCCCGGGAACGCCAGGGCCGCCATCGCAACAACCATCAGTATCCGCTTCATGAAAAGTCCTCCAGTCCAGATATAAAATCGATTTCGTTCAAACGCGGATATTGGTTTCGCAAGCACCGTGCCAATAATGATACTTTTCATTTTTTCGGCTCCCAATAAGGGTTTCCGCGGTTCCATCATGACCCGGCGATCATGACGGGGCCGAATTTTCATCGCCACCGGTGCCCGCTTTTTTGCACGTGACCACCAAGCCCCTTCTTTCAACGCCTCAACGCGCGCATCCATTCCTGATGCAGGCATGGGAAAGCACTTACCCGCGTCAGGCAGGGACCGTCAGAGTTGCGATACGACAAGAAAGCATCCGGGAGCCGCCCGAAGCCTATTCCAAGTGATCCGGGTCGGAGGCCCCCCTGAAAGCGCGAATCCCCCGGCTTCGCCGGGGGATTCTATTATCATGTTTATATATCAGGCCTGTTGTTTCTTCTGTTCCTTGGCCCACGAGTCGCGTAGGCCGACGATGCGGTTGAAGACCGGGGCGCCGGGCTTCGAATCCTTGTCGACGCAGTAGTAGCCGATCCGCTCGAACTGATAATGAGTGCCCGCGACGGCGTTCGCCAGCGAGGGCTCGACCCAGCACTCCTTCAGCACTTCGAGCGACTTCGGATTCAGCTCGGTGTGCCAGTCGACGCTCTCATCTGCGCCGGGATTCGGGACCGTGAACAGCTGGTCATAGAGGCGCACTTCGGTCTTCACCGCATGCGCGGCCGAAACCCAGTGAGAGGTGCCCTTGACCTTGCGGCCGTCGGCCGTGACGCCGCCGCGCGAGGCCGGATCGTAGGTGCAGCGGACCTCGGTGATATTTCCTGCGGTATCTTTCACGACCGACTGGCAGGTGACGTAATACGCGCCCTTCAGGCGGACTTCCTTGCCGGGCGAGAGCCGGTAGAAGCCCTTCTGCGGGTTCTCCTGGAAATCCTCCCGCTCTATGTAGACGACTCCCGAGAACGGCACCTGGCGCTTGCCGGCCGAGGGATCTTCCGGATTGTTCACGACCTCTACCATTTCGGTCTGGCCCTGGGGGTAATTCTCGATGACGAGCCTGAGTGGCCGCTGGACGGCCATCACGCGCTGGGCACGTTTGTTTAGGTCATCGCGCACGCAGTGTTCGAGCAGGCCGTAATCGACGGTACTGTTCGCCTTGGCCACGCCGATGCGCTCGCAGAAATCGCGGATCGCTTCGGGTGTGAAGCCGCGCCGGCGCAGTCCCGCGATCGTGGGCATGCGCGGGTCGTCCCAGCCGTTCACCATGTTTTCCTTCACCAGCGTCAGCAGGCGACGCTTGCTCATGACGGTGTAGGTCAGGTTCAGGCGCGCGAATTCGATCTGTTGCGGGTGGCAGGGGGTTTTCAGGGTGTCGAGGAACCAGTCGTAGAGCGGCCGGTGATCTTCGAACTCGAGCGTGCAGATCGAGTGGGTGATTCCCTCGATCATGTCGGACAGCGGGTGGGCGAAGTCATACATCGGGTAGATGCACCAGGTGTCACCGGTGCGGTGGTGCGTCGAACGCAGGATACGATAGATGACCGGGTCGCGCATGTTGATGTTCGAGGCGGCCATATCGATCTTCGCGCGCAGCGTCCGGCTGCCGTCGGGGAACTCGCCCTTGCGCATCCGGTCGAACAGATCGAGGTTTTCTTCGATCGTGCGGTTCCGGAACGGGCTTTCCTTGCCCGGCTGGGTCAGCGTGCCTCGGTATTCACGCATCTGATCGGGCGTCAGCTCGCACACGAATGCCTTTCCCAGCTTGATCAGTTCGACCGCGAAGCCGTACAGCCGCTCGTAGTAATCGGCCGCGAAAAACATCTTGTCGGCCCAGTCGAAGCCCAGCCAGCGCACGTCGGCCATGATCGCGTTGACATACTCGATGTCTTCCTTGATCGGGTTCGTGTCATCCATGCGCAGGTGACAGACGCCCTTGTAATCGCGCGCCAGCCCGAAGTTCAGACAGATCGACTTTGCGTGGCCGATGTGGAGATACCCGTTCGGCTCAGGTGGGAAGCGCGTCACGACGCAACCCCCGTGCTTGTTCGCCTTCAGGTCACTTTCGATGATATCGCGAATGAAATTGGAAACGACCGGCGTTTCGGTATCTGCCATACGCTGCTCAGGCTCCGTCAAGGCTGGAATCGCTGCGCGGGACGAACCCGCACGGCGTGTGAATTGTAGCACAAACCTTCCGGCCATGGTAGAGTATCCGGACGCGAACGCCCCGTCACGCACGGTGCACCCGCATCTCCCCCAGGAGCCGGCTGATGAAATACAATGTACTATTGATCGATCGGAACGAGTCGTCGCTGGGCAACTCGACCCGCGAACTTTCCCTGCGCGGCCTGAACATCGTTTCCGCGCGCACCTTCGATGAGGCCTGCGCCCTTCTGCGGAAGGACGGCGCCATTCACGTCGTGCTCACCGAGTGGGAACTCCCCCGGAACGCCGCCCCCTCTTCCGGAATGATTCACGGCCCGGACATGCTTCGGGAGTTCCTGAAACTGCGCCACGAGATCAACCTGTTCCTGCTGACCGACGAGAAGAGCGGCCCGGGTGTGACGGCCGGCGGCCTGCTCAACGGCTACTTCTTCAAGGGCGACCAGGACTGGGACGACGTCGTGAACAAGGTGAAGAACGAGGTCATCAGCAGCAAGAACCGCGCGCCGTTCTTCGAGAAGCTCGTCGAATACGCCAACAGCACCCGCGACTCATGGCACACCCCGGGTCATGCGTCGGGCTACTCGGTCAACAACTCGCCCTGGATGCAGGATTACTACGACTTCTTCGGCCCGAACCTGTTCCGCTCCGACGTATCGGTCTCGGTGCCGATGCTCGACTCGCTGCTCCACCCCACCGGCGTCATCAAGGAAGCCCAGGAACTGGCCGCCCGCGCGTTCGGCGCACGCTACACCTTCTTCTCGACGAACGGCACCTCGACGTCGAACAAGATCCTGATCCAGACCCTGCTCAAGCCGGGCGACGCGATCCTGCTCGACCGCAACTGCCACAAGTCCGTTCATTACGCCGTCGTGCTCGCCGGCGCCGAGCCGATCTACCTGATGCCCTCGGTCAACAACACCTACGGCATCTTCGGCCCCGTGCCGAAGAAACGTATATTCGACGCTATGGATAAAGCCCTCGCGGCGAAGAAGAACGTGAAAGCGCTGATTCTGACCAACTGCACATACGACGGCCTCACCTACGACATCGCCCACATCGTCGAGGAGGCGCACAGGCGCGGCATCAAGGTCATCATCGACGAGGCCTGGTACGGCTACGCGATGTTCCACCCCGATTTCTTCCCCTGCGCGATGCAGGCCGGCGCCGACTACTCGACCCAGTCGACCCACAAGACGATGAGCGCGTTCAGCCAGGCGTCGATGATCCATGTGAACGATCCGGATTTCGAGCGGATCCAGGACTTCTTCATGGAAAACTTCAACATGCACACCTCGACCTCGCCCCAGTATCCGATGATCGCCTCGCTCGACGCCGCCCGCAAACAGATGGTGATGGAAGGCTACAGCCTGCTCTCGAGAACTCTCGAACTGTCGCGTTCCCTGCGCGAGGCGATCAACTCGCTCAAGAAGTTTCGCGTGCTCGGCCTCGACGACCTGATCTCTGACGAGCTGCGCAACGAGCTCGACCATGTGCGGCTCGACCCGACCAAGCTGACGATCGACGTTTCGAAGTCTGGCTTCAGCAGTCGCGAAGTGGAACGCCTCCTGCTCACCAAGCACAATATCCAGATCGAGAAATCGACGTTCAACACGCTCACCGTGCTGATCACGATCGGCGCCACCCGCTCGAAGCTGAACCGCCTCTACCTCGCCCTCGAGAACATCGAGTCGATGAGCGGCAACTTCGAGCATGCCGACGGCGTGCTGAAGGATTTCCGGCTGGCACTCTCGCCGATACGCTTCAAGCCCAGGTATGCCTTCTACTGCGACGGCGAACTGCTGCCTCTGAGGCAGAGCATCGGCAAGGTCTCGACTGTGATGATCGTGCCCTATCCCCCCGGAATCCCTCTGCTGGTGCCTGGCCAGACGGTCACCGAAGAGATCGTCTCCGCGCTCCAGATGTACCGCGACCACCACGTCGAGATTCACGGCCTCAACGATGGCATGATCAAGGTCATGACCCCCGCCGAGGAACAGTCCCTTGTCGCCCGCGGCTACGAAATCAAGGATCCCATCGCGATCTGACCGGCCCAGGGGAATTCATCGTGTTTCCGTAGGGGCGGTTCGCGAACCGCCCCTTCACATATATGGTGCACAATATATCGAAATGAACATGACGATCGATTTCGGCATTCTATCCCTTATTCCCGCGGTGGTGACGATCCTGGCCGCCGTCATGACGCATCGCGTCGCGCTGGCGCTGTTCCTCGGGATCGTCGCCGGGGCGTTCACGATCAAACACGCCGCCATCGGCGCCGGGTTTTCCGCATGCCTCCAGTATCTGAAACTGTCGTTCACCGACGTTGAACGCCTGAAGATAGCATTCTTCATAGTGCTGGTCGGCGGCCTGCTCGAGATCATATCCCGAAGCGGCGCATACGAACGTTTTTCCGAGGCTATCTCGGTGAAGCTCGACTCTGCCCGGAAAACACGTGTCGCGACGTTTCTTCTCAGTCTTTGCGTGTTCTTCGACGATTACGCCAACGTGCTCATCTGCGGGGCATCGATGCGGACGATGTGCCCAAAGCATCGCATTTCGCCGGCCCTTCTCGCCTATATCGTCGACCAGACCGCCGTCGTCGTATCCGTCGTGCTGATCTCGACCTGGGCGGGGTTCGAGGCGTCCCTTCTGGTGAGCTCCGCCGAACCGCTTGGCGTGAAACTGGGCTCTTCGGCGCTGTTTCTGGGATCGTTCCCCTATCACGCCGTGACGTTTTTCGGCCTCTTCCTCGCCGGACTCACCGCCTGGTCCGGCCGCTGGATAGGCGCCCGTCTCGACGACGGTTCGTCGGCGTCTTCCGCGCATGCCTCGATTCAGCCGAAAGAGGAAACACATCTCCGGCACCTTCTCGTTCCGCTCGGAAGTCTCGTTCTCCTCGCGATTCTCGGATTGCTCGGCTTCACGCTCAGAAACGTTCTCAACTCCTGGAACGAGGGACTGACGCTGATCAGCGTGTTTTCTGACCTTCCGACGGTCGATATCCTGAACGCAGCCGTCATGATTTCTATTTTGTCCGCTATCGTTCTCTTCCGCCGCGACAGCGTCCTTGATTGGACCGATATTCGCCGGGGGATGTTCAAGGGTGTGAAGTCGATGGTTTCGACCGGGCTCGTCATTCTCCTCGCAAAAGGGCTTTCCGCCGTATCGACGGATCTCGGGACCGGCGTCTGGCTCACATCGCTCCTCGGAGACAAACTGTCACCCGCGATGGTTCCGGTCGCGACGATGTTCGTATCTTTCCTGATCACCGTTGCCACGGGCTTCAGCTGGAGTTCGATGGCGATCGTGATGCCGATCGGCTTCCAGATGGCGATGTCGACGGGCGGGAAAAGCTTCATTCCGCTCGTCGCCGGCGCCGTGATCTCAGGTTCGATCGCCGGCGGTTTGATGATTCCCTATTCCGACACGACCGTCATCACCGCCGCGGGTTTTGGTATTTCACCCCTCTACCACGCGAAGACGCAGGCGTTGCAGATTCTTCCGCTCGTTCCGGTTGCTGCGCTTTCCCTCTGGCTGATCGGTTCCGGTTGGGGAATCCTTGCGTCATACATTCTTCCCGGCCTGTTTCTTGTCGCCATACACGCGTTCTTTTCACGCCCGGCTGCATGATGCGTGATTGGGCGGTTCCAATTCCGGGGACGTGATATTCAATTGCCTGGTTCACGAGCTGCCCACTGTTGGTGTTCGATACACGTATTCTGCCAGGAAATCAAACAGGAGTGTACGAACAACGCAACCACAGGAAGGCCCAAGTCCGCTTGGGATGACGATCTCAACGCCCTAGGACGTGTAGGGCCCCACTGCCGTCGATCTCACGATTGAACGCGCGTAGGACTTCAGTTTGGGTCTT
>DAOSOK010000055.1:0-19923 GCA_035373905.1 Candidatus Ozemobacteraceae bacterium
CAGAGACGATGGATCGTTGATTCTACCCTACCCACGCCGAATAGCGAAGAGCCGATTTGTATCTCCAGAATTCATCCACGACCTCCTTCATTGGCGCGTGCGTGTCGGGCCTGAAGAGAGTGACGGCGACCCTGAAGTTTTTTCGTTGAGAGGCTATTCTGCCGGCTTCGACGCACATGTGGTTGATGGACGACCAGCAATGAAACGCCCTTGCACAGTCAATGATGCCGATAAAAATCATAATGAAAAGCGGCAGGACAATGGCTATTTCCACAAGTGCCTGGCCTGAATGACGATGTTTTTTCATAATGAATTGCCTCATTTTGTTGATCCTTTATGGGAGAACACTTCGAGGGACTTGAAAAATAGCGGAAGCACGCAAGGGAATGTCTGCCCAGACCGCTTTCCAGAAGGGAGTGTAAAGGGGTGAATGATACGTCAGCGTGACCCTTCGATAGTATAAAGGCTTTGTTGGGTAAGCATCATCAGTCTTGGTTGTCGTTTGCAGGACAATGTCTGATGTCGGGATTGTCCCCCAGTTGGGAGGTATTTTCGCTTGAGTAAATGTTCTAACTTCATCGTCGGTCCGGCCGGTTGGACTTGGGAGAGTCTGCCCGGGGATATAGGGGTTGCTAGCAAACATGGCGGCGTCATTTGCGATCTGCTGAAGGGTGATAAAGTTGTAGAAGGCAAAACCGAAATCGACGATTCCGCCCAAAAGAATCATCACCAATACGGGAAGGACGAGAGCCAGCTCCACCATCGACTGTCCGTTTTTTCCTCTGCTTCTTTTCATGGCAACACCTCATTCACCCCAGTTTTTGTGGTCGGACAACGGGTTCCGATCGACTCACGAGAAAAATCCATATATATCCTCAGTATGTACAATAATGTATCATAACCTAGAATGCAAATCTTATGCCCAAATATTCATTCCGAGCCCATTTTTCGGGTGGTCTCGATCACTGAACCGCCGGGTTTGATGATATAGCGGAGGAAACGGCCATGGATCTGCCCATGACCTGAATTTCCGGGGTTCGTCAGTTCGAACTCGGCAAAGCCGATGATTCTGATCGCGGCTGTAAAAGAATATTCGGCGGGGCTGTAAGCGCCATCGGGGGAGTCCAGTCCCTTCAAGTCGTAGATCGTCCGGGCGCCGAGGTTGGCAGCCGCGCTGGCCACTTCCGGGGGAATGTCGGTTATCGGGAAAATGGCGCGGGTCGTTCCGCTCGCGATGTGGGCGGCGATCATCGAGGCGGTCGTGTCGGGCGGGATGCCGGGCTGAAGAATGATCCGGTCATGAATCTGGAGGGGCAGCTGGAAGCCGTTCCTGAGCCTGCCGGCGAATTCGGTGTCGCCGCTGCGAGGTTTGTTGTCCGGGTCGATGGCGCCCGTGTTCTGGATCTTGTTGAGCCCGGGGTCCGGGTGGAGGGCGGAGGAGGCGGTATTCACGAAACTGGTTCCCGGATGGAGAAGATACTCCTTTCCGTGAACGAACCCTTCATTCTCTGAAAAAAGGGCACATTGATACAGCCCTGGGTGCGGCTCTTTTACCTCGCCATGGGGAATCGCGATGGGAATGATCCCGGGATCCATCTGGAAGTCAGATTCGCTTGATCGTATCGACTGGACCCGGAAAAAAGAAATGCCGAACATGTTCGCAAAGAACAGGGGGACGTTCCTGGAGCCGAAGACAGTGAGGTCGAGGGCGGGCGTAGGAGTATCAGGATCGGGCTTGCCGAACGTGACGGTCACTTCCGGTGGAGGTGCGTCAGGGTAATTGAGAGCGACGACGGAACGGACGTGGGCAGCGACCCGGTCGAAACGGGCCTGGCCGACCGGTTCCCCGCTGGTGGCGCGAAGGGCGAGCAGTTCGTCGAATCCCGCTTTCCATCCCGCGTTGATCGCCGTCTGAAGCTTGAGTTGATGGTAATACGTCCACCCGATATCGGTGACGAGAGCGAGAAGGCCGAGAAACAGGGCCGCTCCGCAGACAACGACGATGAGAATGGCTCCGGTCCTGGGAAAGCGAACCTTTCGCCGGGCGTTTCTTGACGAGTTCGGGGCGGCGATGGCGCGCCGGGAATTGGTGGCTCTTCTCATCGCGTTATGAGAATCCGAGGAATTTTATATGCGGCTGCGGCCTGAATGCGGATCGAGGAAAAGCCGGAAACGGCATTGAACATCGTGTGGTAGAACGGCGTATACGTCGGCGAGCAGTAGCTGATCGTGACGCGAACCGCCTTTGGGGTGGATGATTCAGCGGGGGTCTCGAGAGGGATGATCTCGGGCGGGTGGACGATGAACGTCCCGGTCCACCAGGAGGGCTTTCTCGTCTGGGCATACCGGCTGATCGGCCCAACGGTGGTGAACCCGTGCGGACCATTTTCCTCGGCTGCATACCGGGCCGTGTCGTCGGCGATCTGCTGAAGAACGACAAAATTATGAAATGCCATGCCGAAATCGACGATTCCTCCGAGAATGACCAAAAGAAAAAACGGCATGACAACAGCCATTTCAACCAGGACCTGCCCCCTCGAGCCGGCCCTTCTTCCGGAGTTGCGGGATCGCTTCTGCATGTTGAACGGTCCTGTGCGAATGTGGTCGTCACGGAGCCCGAGGGCGGGGAATTCATCCCGCGTGCGGGGAAAAATTCCAACGTCCGTGGTGATCCAAGATCTCTCGACGGGATTTATACGATATCTCCTCGGCGATTGCAAGTGAGGCAGGAGACTTGATTTCAGGGAAATCAGGGAGTTGACAGTTGTACCGTCGTGGTATATATTAGCAACTTCCACTACGGTTAATTGTGAAGGAGACGACCCATGAGCTTTACGTATAATCCCAACAAACGCAAACGCCAGAAGACGCACGGATATCGCAAGCGGGCAGCCACGGTTTCCGGCCGCAAGGTTCTCAAGCGCCGCCGCTTGATCGGGCGCAAGCGCATCTGTCTCTGAGCCTCCGAGCGCGGGGATGCCCCCTCGCCGGACATTCTGCTCGCTGCGGACGCGTGCCGAGTTCGACCGCGTTTTCGCCGGAGGACGCCGATTTTTCAGGCAGGGCCTCGGGTTCTACTACCGATTGACATCCGATGATGCGTTTCGGTATGGGATCTCCGTCCCGCGCCGGTTCGGCTTTGCCGTCGAGCGCAACACGTTCAGACGCCGCGTCCGCGAGGTGTTGCGCCTGTCGGACGATCGCGCCCCGGGAATCGAAATGGTCATCTGTCTGGCCCGCAAGTGCAGTGATATCGGGTATGCCGAGATCCGCTCGACGATCGGATGGGCGTTGCGGCGCATCCGGCGCGGCGATGCTTCTGGCGGGTCCCCGCGTGTACCGGTGAAAGCGGGCGACGATGCCTGATAATCATCACCGGGAAATCATCCGTCACGGGTATGCCGTGCGCGGCAGTCTTGCGTTCATCCGGTTGTACCAGCGCTGGCTTTCCCCCTTCATGGGAATGCACTGCCGGTTTCAACCGACGTGTTCGCGTTTCGCCTATGCAGCCATCGAACGTTACGGCTTTCTGAAAGGCTGGGCGCTCGGTCTGTACCGAATCCTCCGCTGCAATCCCTTCAATGCCGGAGGATTCGATCCTGTACCCTGACCGGGGGTCGGGATCATCCCATTCCAATCGATCCTGTTCCGGAGGCTGTCCAGTGCCATCTCACGTCACAAGGTTCGCGGTCGCTCCGTTCGTCACACGTTTTCTGCGCTTCTCCGGAGCGGTTCTGGCGATGGCGCTGCTGCTTCTGGCGATGGCGCCGGCGGTCCTTCACGCTCAGACCGGGCCGTCCGCGAAGGTCGACATTGCCGACGTCGACCGAGACGGCCTTGCCGACGCCACGATCGAGACGAAACGCCTTCGCATCATTCTGTCGAGCAAGACCGGCGACATCTCGGTCTACTATCTGAAAGGCATCAACTTCGAGGAAAACCTCTTCCCGCCGATTCTGATGGATGCGGGATACCCCTTTGCCAGTTCGACGATCGCGCCGTTCGCGGCGACCGTCGGAAGCCGGTCGTATTATTTTACGAATTATACGATCGACGTTGCCGAACGGACGAATGAACGGATCGTCGTCACCGCCACCTGCAACAATGTCTCGCCCGAGAGAGGCGCCGCCGGCGACGTGGCGATCGTGAAGAAATATACGTTCAATCCCGAAGGCTATAATTTCGAAATATCGTATGTCCTGACGAACCTCTCGGGGCAGTTGATCGAACTGGACGACGGCCGGCAGAACGGCCTGACGATCAGCTACGGTCCCGGCATCTTCCTCGACCCGTTCAATCCGTCGTCGATCCTGGCCCTCAAGCCCGAGGGGCAGGATGTATTCACGACGCCCGAAGATTTCATGAAGAAGACGCAGGCTGGCGGATATACCGGCATCGGCCTCAAGACGACGTATTTCTGCATGCTGATCGACGCGAAACAGCAGGTCAGGCTGGGCGCTTCGGGGTTCCCGGTCAAATCGGACGATGCCCGCAAGCGCGAGTTCAAAGGGGAGCTGGTGACCGTGTCGATCCCCTCGTTCACCCTCAAGCCGCAGGAGGGCAAGAGCTTTTCCTTCCAGATATATTTCGGGCCGAAACTGCTCGATGAGCTCCTCGCCATCAAGCGTGACACGGTCACCGACTACGGCTTCCTGAGCACCATGCTCCTCCGCATCCTGCAATTTTTCAACGCGATCTATCCGAACTTCGGCATGTCGATCATGTTCCTGACAATCGTCGTCAGGCTGTTGCTGTATCCCCTGACGCTCAAGTCGACCAAATCGATGGCCCAGGTGCAGAAGCTGCAGCCCCTCGTCCAGGATCTGAAAGACCGGCATCGCGACGACCCCCAGAAGTTCAACGAGGAAGTTCTCAAGTTGTATCAGAAGCACAACGTGAACCCCCTGGGCGGCTGTCTGCCGATGCTTCTCCAGCTTCCCATATTGATTGCGTTATATAATACCATCAATATCGCGGTCGAGCTCCGGAAGATGCCGTTCCTGTGGATGGCCGATCTTTCGAAGGCCGACCCGTATCTGATACTGCCGATCGCGATCGCCGCGCTGATGTATTACCAGCAGGGCACGAGCAACATGGATCCGCAGCAGCAGCAGATGATGGCGTTCATGCCGATGTTCATGTTCGTCGTCACCTGGTCTCTGCCGGCCGGTCTTCTCGTCTACTGGTTCACGAGCAGTGTCATCGGTATCATCCAGCAGATTCAGGCCAACAGGATCATGTCGGCCGCGAAGGAGAAAACGACCCCATGAAGCGATTCATCGAAATCACCGCACGTTCCGAAGACGAAGCCATCCAGCTCATCGAGCGGGAGTTGAAGCCGAACGAGACGATCACCGGCCGCGAAGTCCTTGCGGCGCCGGCCCGCGGTCTGTTCGCCGCCATCGGCAATCCCGAGATCCGCATGAGATTCACGGTCGAAACGAAAATCGCGGCCGTGGAAGAGCCGAAGACCGCAGCGCCGGCCCCCCGGCCCGCCAGGCCCGCTCCGGAGCCCGTCCGCCAGGCGAGACCGCCAAAGCCGGCGGCCGAACCGGCCTCCCGGCAAGAAGAGGGTGACGAGTTCGATTTCGAGGACGGCGACGTGGCGCCCGGCCATGCCGTCAGGCAGGGGCCCCTCGGCACCGATCATCCGATGCATGGCCGGGTTCACGAGATCGTCCGTCACGTCGCCGAGTTCGTCGGCGTCACCGATGTCGAACTGACCGACCGCGTCGCAGACGGCGTCTGGACGATCGACGCGGGCGGGGCGAACGTCTCTCAGCTGATCGGCAAGCACGGCCGCACGCTCGACGCGCTCCAATACGTCGTCAATATCATCGCGAACAAGGGCCGCGAAGGCCGCGCGAAGATCGTCATCGACGTCGAGGGATACCGCGAAAAGCGGCACAAGGGCCTCGTCCAGATGGCGAACCGGATGTACCACAAGGTCATCGATTCCGGTCGTCCCGTCGAACTCGAACCGATGTCGACCCTCGATCGCCGCACCATCCACCTCGCCCTCAAGGACCGCAACGGCATCGAAACCTTCTCCAAGGGAACCGAACCCATGCGGCGCGTCGTGATTTCACCGGCGAAGGGCGCCGGCTCGTCCGAACCGCTTCCTCCGAGGAAGCCGCGCTCCGGCGGTCGCGGGAACTACGGTTCCGACCGGTCCCAGCGGCAACCCGGCGAGACGGCCGGCGGCCAGAAGGGCAAGTCCGTCCCGATGTTCATGGAGGACTTCTCCGACGAAGAGTGACACGATTGCAGCCGTGGCCACGCCGGCCGGTCGATCGGCGATCGGCGTGATCCGGATGTCGGGACCAGACACCGGCACGATCCTGCAGAAGATATTCCGGCCGCGGGGGCGTAGAGCGTTTCCCGCGGCTTTTTCCGCGTATGCCGGAGATATCGTCGATCCCGCCGACGGTCTCGTCGTGGACCGGGTCGTCGTGAACACGTTTCTGGCCCCGTCGTCGTATACCGGCGAAGACCTCGCCGAGATCGGCGGCCACGGCAACCCGGCCGTTCTGTCCCGGCTGCTGGGGGTCATCCTGGCCGCCGGCGCGCGGGGGGCGGAACCGGGAGAATTCACCCGCCGGGCCTTCCTCCACGGCAAGATGAGCCTGATGGACGTCGAGGCGACGGCGCAACTGCTCGACGCGACGACCCCCGGACAGATCCGGGTGGCGGTGAACCAACTGGAGGGAACGCCGGCGAAGCGCATCCGGGCTGTTCGAGAACGGCTTCTCAATCTTCTGGTGCAGCTCGAGGCGGGTCTGAACTTCCCGGAAGATGCGATCGAAGATCTCGATCCGCAGTTGATCCGGGGCGAACTGGCCGCGGCCGAGTTCGATCTGCGGCGTTTCGCGGACTCGGCCCGGCACGGCGACCAGGTGGCAGCCGGTCTCAGGATCGTGATCGCCGGCCCGCCGAACGCCGGCAAGTCGAGTTTGATGAACGCGCTGCTGGGCCGGGAACGTGCGATCGTAACCGCGATCCCGGGAACGACGCGCGACACGCTCGAGGAAACGCTTTCCCTGCATGGCATTCCGCTCCGGCTGGTCGATACCGCGGGCTTGCGCGAACCCGACGACCCGATCGAAGAGCTCGGCATCGGTCGCACGCAGCAGGCCATGGCGCATGCGTTCGCGATCGTCGCCGTGTTTGACGGCTCCGCGGGGGCGGGTGAGGGCGAGGCGGAGGTCGTGAAACTTCTTACGGGCGCCGGGCGGCCGGTCATCGTCGCGCTGAACAAGAGCGATCTTCCGGCAAGCGGAACGCCGCGGCGCCTGCCCGACGAATGGCCGGTCGTTCGGCTTTCCGCGACGACCGGAGACGGCCTTCCCGAATTGGCGGAAGCTGTCGATGTCCTGGTTCGTCAGGCGGGGCTTGATATTCTTGATGATATGCTTCTGCTTGGGGCTCAGCAGCGGCAGGCCCTTGAGGCAGCCCTTGGCGCCGTCTCCAGAGCCAAGGCCGGACTTGGCGCGCTCTACGACGACATGCTTGCGCTCGAGATCGAGGAGGCGGTGCGGCAGATGGGCCGCGTGACGGGCGAGACGGCCGACCTCCAGATGCTCGACCGGATCTTCGAGCGGTTTTGCATCGGGAAATGAACGACGCGACGCATTTTCCCGTCATCGTCGTCGGCGCCGGCCACGCCGGCTGTGAGGCTGCGCTCGCCTCCGCCCGGCTCGGCGTTCCGACGCTGTTGCTGACGATGAACCTTTCCACCGTGGCTCTCATGCCCTGCAACCCCAGCATCGGTGGTCCGGGAAAAGGTCACCTGGTACGCGAAATAGGCGTTCTGGGCGGCGAAATGGCGGCGGCGATCGATGAAACCTGCATCCAGCTCAAGTGGCTGAACACGTCGAAGGGGCCGGCAGTCCGGGCCCGGCGCGCTCAGGCCGACAAGGAACTCTATCGCGACCGGATGCTTCGGGCACTGTTCTCCACGAAGGGGCTGACGCTCCGGCAGGGCCACGTTACCTCCGTTCGTGTCGAGGGCGGCCGGGTGCGCGGCGTGGAGCTTGAAACGGGTATCCGCTTCACCTGCGACAATCTCGTGCTTGCGACGGGAACGTATCTGGCGAGCCGTATCATCGTCGGTCGCGACAGCCGGCCGGGCGGTCCGCACCAGCAGAGAGCCGCGATCGGCCTTTCCGACTCGCTCGTGACCGCAGGAGTGCCGCTGAGAAGGCTGCAGACGGCCACCCCGCCCCGGCTCGATCGCGAATCGATCGATCGCTCGAAGATGCAGGAGATGCCCGGCGACCCGCTCGCCGGGGGCTTCCTGTGGGAACACCGGCTTCGGCGTCTCGACGACCAGCTTCCCTGCTGGTTGACGTTCACCGACGATCGCACGATCCGGGCGGTCAGGCGGCATATCGCCGACAGCCCGCTCGTCGTCGGCAACATCACGAACGTCGGGCCGAAGCACTGCCCGTCGATCGACCGGAAGGTGCTCAAATTCCCCGAGATGACGAAACACCAGATCTTCGTCGAGCCGGAAGGCCGGGAATCGGGGGAGGTCTACCTTCAGGGCCTCACGACCAGCATGCCGCCCGAAGCCCAGCGGGACGTCGTCGCGAGCGTTCCCGGCCTCGAGAACGCGCGGATCGTGCGGTACGGCTATGCCATCGAATACGACGCCCTCGCGCCGGGGTGCCTCAGAAAGACCATGGCTTCACGGGTCCTCGACGGGCTGTTCTCGGCGGGCCAGATCAACGGCACGTCGGGATACGAAGAAGCGGCCGCCCAGGGCCTCATCGCCGGCGCCAACGCGGCTCTGGCTGCGCTCGGAAGACCGGCGTTCGCGCCTTCGCGGGCGGACGGGTACATCGGCGTCCTGATCGACGACCTGGCGACCTGGGACCACCCCGAACCCTATCGGATCACCCCCGCCAACGCCGAGTTTCGCCTGCATCTGCGCGACGACACCGCAGAAGCCAGACTCATCGGAGCGGGACACGCTCTCGGGCTCGTCGATGACGACCGACACGCGGCCATTTCCGGCTGGCTTTCGAGAATCGCTGCCGAGGCGGCGCGGCTTGACGAATTCCGGGTGACGCCCACGGCCGCGTTGACCGAAAAGCTGGCCGAGACCGGCACGGGAGGCCTGAAAAAACGGGTGTCAGCCGCGGAAATCCTCCAGCGGCCCGGGGTCAGATACGACGATCTTTCTTCTCTGGTGGATGGCTTCGCGCCGGGACTTCATGCCCCCGATGAGGTCGACGTGCTCGAGATCGGAGTCAAGTATCGCGGCTACGCTGCGAGAGAGTCGGAGCGAATGGAGGAAACGAGACGTCTCGAGTTGCTGAAACTGCCACTGGAACTACCGGCCGGCCGTGAAATTGCGCTGTCTGCGGGCGCCCGCGAGGTGCTCGCGTCGAAGCGGTTCGACGATATTGCCCAGGCGGCACGAACCCGTTGCCTCGGACGTGCCGACCTTGCTATCCTGTGGGCGTTGTTCGGCAGCGACGCTGACCGTCCATCCACGCCGGAAAAATGAGGAAACCACGATGATTCCCAAGCGTCAGCAGGATCTGATCATCCAGAACCTCCGTTCCATCTCCGCGGAGGTGCGCCTGCGCTCCGTGAGTCAGATTCCGAGTCTTTCGATTTCCGGCGAGGAGAAGGCGAAGCTGCTGTCCCAGATGCTTGAAGACACCGATGAGGCGGTCAGAACGTCGGCCGGACGACTCCTGGAAGAGATCGGAGGCGGAACGCCGCCGGCCGTGAAAGCGCCGGCGAAAACGAACGCGCCCCCGGCCTCCGGGGCTGAACCCCCGATGGAGTTGCCGGCCATCTCGGGAGATATTCCTGAAATCGATACGTCGCTGCTCGAGCCGGTCGGCGAGACCCCCGCGGCAACGGCGGGCAGACGCGGCACGAAGGCGCTCGTGATCGAGGCGCCGTTCCTGAACGAGCAGGTCGATCCGTCGCTTCCCGACCCGGAAAAGATCAAGAGCATTCCCGAAATGCTGGAGCATACGCGCTTTCTCGTCCGGAACCGGCCGCCCGGGCATCTGACCCAGTTACTCTGGCTGTCGCGCCAGGTCCACGAAGAGGTGGCCCTGACCGCTCTCCAGGGGTTGCTGACGATCAAGGATCCACGCATTCCGCCCCAGGTGCTTCCGTTTCTCGTTCTCTCGAATTTCTCATCCCAGCGCCGTTTCCTGGTGCTGAAGATCATCATGGAGACGAGTTCCGCCCTCGAAGTGGAACAGCTGGAGCAGGTCCTGCTGCGCGAGAAGGACGTCATCGTCAAATCCGGCCTGGTGAAAGTGTTCGCAAGGCTTGCCGGCGAGCAGGGCGTCTCGACAATCAGAGTCTGCCTCACCGACAGCGATGCGCGCGTTCGGGCGAATACGGTCGAGGTGATCGAGGAGTGTTCGATTCGAAGCTGCGAACCTGATGTGGAGCGGCTCCTGCAGGATCCGGAAAACCGCGTCAAGGTGAATGCCGCGAAATTCCTGGTGAAGTGCGGGCATCCCGAGGCGTTTTCGACCCTGCGCTCGATGCTTCGATCTTCGGAGGTCTGGTTGAGGGACAGCGTGATCTTCGCCCTGGGCGAGATCGGCGATCAGGCATCGTTGACGCTGTTGAAGGCGGCGCTGAAAGACACGAACCAGGGAATCCGGCTGAGCGTTCTGAAGGCGCTCGCGAAGATCAACAATACGGTCGCCCGCGAGGCGCTGGTGGCGACAACCGAGGATGCCGACAGCGTCGTTGCCCAGGTTGCGAAAGGTCTCTGGGAAAAGATAAAGAACACACCTCTGCGCGAGGTCGTGGTTCCGATCGCTGCCCCGGCCCCCGAAGAAACAGAATTGAAGCCTGTTTCCATCGGTCCGGTGGGCGCGCCGCCCGTTGCCCTCATCACGCCGGCGGCACAGCCGGAGCCGGTGCCCGGGCCGGAGATGCCTTCTGCAGAACCGGTTGCAGAGCCGGTTGCGGAGGAACTTTCCGAACCTTCTGTCGAAGAGCCTGAGCTGCATGTGGGAGAGGCATCACCCGTGCAGGCGACTCCCCCCGAAGAGGAACCTCTGCAACTTCCTCCTGCTCCGGAGGCCGAGGCCCCTTCGGGTCTCCTGGAGAAGCCGTCGGAAGAAGTTCCAGTTGAACGTCCGGTTGCGGTCGTGGAACCGCCCGCGGCTCCGGCAGTCGCTGAAAAGCCCCCTGCAAAACCGAAACTGGCAGGAATGCCCGAGCCCGTCGTGCCGCTTCCCCCGGGTGTGAAATTCCAGAAAGCGCGGTCGGTCCACGTCTACAATGGCCTGATGTCCGGGGCTGACGAGGATGCGGCGCAGGCCATCAGGGACCTGCCGTTCATCATGGGCGACGACCAGAACATTCTGATCTATTTCGCGGCCCAACATGCGAACGACGGCGTGCGGCTCGCGGCCGCGAAGCTGCTCGCCCGCAAGCGGGGGCCTCATGCCGTCGAGTTGATGAAGGTGCTGATCGACGATCCGAGCGAACTCGTCAGCTCGTTTGCCGCAAAAGCCCTGACCATTCTGAAGTGATTCCCCACGCCCAGGTCATCGTCGTCGGAGCGGGACATGCCGGCTGCGAAGCCGCGCTCGCTTCGGCCAGATGCGGCGCGGAAACGCTCCTTCTCACGATCCAGATCGACGCGGTTGCCGCGATGCCCTGCAATCCCAGCATAGGCGGCCAGGGCAAAGGCCATCTGGTGCGAGAAATCGATGCCCTCGGCGGAATGATGGGCCGTATCGCCGATGAGACGCAGGTGCAGGCCCGCCTGCTGAACACCCGCAAGGGCCTCGCCGTCCAGGCGATCCGCGTCCAGTCGGACAAGGAAGCCTATTCGCGCCGGATGCGAAAAACGCTCCAGACGCACTCCCGGCTGCATCTCGCCCAGGGAACGGTGACGGAGGTTCTTGTCGAAAACGGCCGGGTCGCCGGGGTTCGGACGATGATGGGCGATGTGTTCCGCGCCCCCGTGGTGATCCTGGCGCCTGGCACCTTTCTGCGGGGGGTGATCCACATCGGCCGGGCGAGCTTCGGCGCAGGCCGGGCCGGCGAGCCGCCGGCGGACGAACTTGGAGCGTGCCTCGAGCGGCTCGGCCTCCCGATGCGGCGTTTCAAGACCGGCACGCCGCCGCGTATCGACGCGTCGAGCATCGATACGTCCGGCCTCGAACGTCAGGACGACGAGGTGGAAACGCCGCCGTTTTCCCTCTGGTCGGACGGCTCGAAGCCCCTCGGTCGCATGCCCTGTTTCCTGACGCGGACGACCGAAAAAACGCACGAGGTCATCAGGGCGCATATTCACGAGTCGGCCCTCGTCTCCGGCCGCATCTCCGGGACGGGGCCGCGCTACTGCCCCTCGATCGAGGACAAAGTGAGCAAATTTCCAGAGAAATCAGCCCACAAGGTGTTTCTCGAGCCGGAACGCGCCGACGGCCGCGAGATCTATCTGCAGGGCATGTCGACCAGTCTGCCCGAAGGGGTGCAGGAAAAATACGTTCGCACTCTTCCCGGGCTCGAGCATGCGCGGCTGACGCGGCCGGGGTATGCCATCGAATACGACATGGCGGATCCGGGCGAGTTGTTTCCGACGTTGATGTCGCGCCGGGTTCCGAACCTGTTTCTCGCGGGGCAGCTGAACGGCACGTCCGGGTATGAAGAGGCCGCGGCCCAGGGGCTGCTGGCGGGAGCGAACGCGGCCGCGATCGCATTGGGGCGACAGCCGGTCGTGTTGTCCGCCCGTGATTCCTATCTCGGGCTGATGGTCGAAGAAATCACCACGCAACCTCTCGGCGAACCGTACCGCATCTTCACGTCGAGATCGCCGTGGCGCCTGCAGCTGCGCATGTCGAACGCCGAGGCGAGGCTCGCCGATACGGCGTTTGCCGCCGGACTCATCTCGGAGGAACGCCGGAAAGCCCTGCTTGAAAGACAGCGCTGGCAGGACGCAGTCGGGGAGCTCCTCGCGGGGCGCACTGTCGACGAGGCCGAAGCGCAGGAGATCCCGTGCGGCTCCGGCGGTCCGGTTCGGGGCAGAACTTCGCTCGAACAATTGCTGAAGCGGCCTGAAGTCCGGCTCGAGGCCTTGGCCGGCTTCGTTCCGGAACTCGCGGAACTCGATCGGCTCTCGCTCATCGAGCTCGAAGCCCGGGTGAAATACGCCGGCTATGCGATCCAGCAGGAGCGTGAACTCGAACTCCTCGAGAAATTTCGCGAGCTGAGGCTTCCGGAATCCCTCCTGCAGGAACTTCCGGCGGCCGTCTCGACGGAAGCCCGCCTCAAGATCGCCGCCGTCAGGCCCGGGACGCTTGGCGAGTTGAGTCGGATTCCCGGCGTGCGCGCTGCCGATGTTGCGGCTGTCCTTGCCGCCCTGAAACGCGGCCGGGAGCCAGCGACTGCAGGGGACGCCGGTCGCAAGGGAGGATGATGCATGACTGCTCGCTGGATTGGCATGTGAAAAACTATATAATGTATATTGTATTGAACTCTGCAGCATGAAAATTCCCCGTTCGCCCTGAGCTTTTCGGAGGGCGAGAGCCTTTCGTGCTTCGACAGGCACTGCGCGAACGGGAATGCAAAATCGGCTTTTGTCATGCGGGAATCGATACCATCTTGGAGAACGGCGAATGGCTGTAATTGAATATATTGAACAGTATTTCAGCCCCCTGGGCCTCGATCTCGATGCGGCGACCCGGGGACGACTCGAACGGTGGTGCGGTTGCATGCTCGCCGACCCACTGTATTCGAGCGTTTCGAAAATCAAGGAACCGGCGGAGATCGCGACGAAGCACGTGCTCGACGCCCTGGCGCCCCTCGGGACGAACGCGGCCCTTCCGTGCTGGAAGGAGGCGCACACGATTCTCGATATCGGCACGGGCGGAGGATTTCCAGCCGTGCCGCTCGCCATCGCGCTTCCCCAAAGCCGCGTGTACGCCGTCGACGCGAAGGGAAAGGCCGTCGATTTCGTGGGCCGCATGAAATCAGCAACCGGGATCGACAATCTCGAGCCGGTTCTGGCGAGGGCTGAAGAACTGGGGCGCGATGCCGCATTCCGCGAGAAGATGGACCTCGTGGTGACGCGTGCGGTCGCCTCCGTCCGCATCCTCTTGGAACTGTGCCTTCCCCTGGTCCGGGTAGGTGGATATTTATTGCTATACAAAGGACCTGCCTTGCAGGAAGAAATGTCCGAGGCCGGGAAGGCCATGCAGATTCTCGGAGTCAGGCACGAGAACGTGCGAACGTTCACCTTCGAGCCGCCTCTCCTGCCGTTCACGCGCGGGTTCGTTCTGATCGAGAAACGGTCGCCGGTGCCGGCCGCATATCCGCGCCGCAACGGCGTTCCCGCCTCCCACCCGCTGTGATTTTCCGGGAAGGCGGTGCGACGACGAGGCGCGGCCCCGTTGCCTGACGTGCCGGCAAGGTTTGGAGTGAACTGGGCGCATCGCGATGCGCCGTAATATATTGATAAGTATGTGAGGTTGCGATGCGGATAGGCGATGTCGTATGGGTTGTCGTTCTGGCAGGAATTTCCGGGTGTCTGCTGGTTCCGCAGACGCACGAGGCGTTCATCGCCGCGACGCGGGCGCATCCCTACCTGATGGGGTTCGCGAAGGTCGGCGTTCTTGCGACGATGGGCGAGTGGCTGGCGCGGCGCATTTCCGGCGGCACCTGGGCTGCTCCGACCGGCCTGGGATGGCGGTTCTTCGTCTGGGGCCTGTTCGGTGTCGCGTTCGCTCTCGTGTTCGACCTCTTCGCCGCGGGCACGGCGGCCGCGATCGGCAAGGGACTGCTGCCGTCGTTTTCCGAAGGCTTTGCGGCCGACCTTTCACGTGCGTTCTGGACGAGCGCGCTGATGAATCTCATTTTCGCGCCGGTGTTCATGGCCTTCCACCGGGTGACCGACGGGTATATCGACGCCGGCCGCGGGCGGCTGTCGGGGATTGCCGGAGTGAGGCTCGAATCGGTCATGAGTCGTATCGACTGGACCGGCTTCGTCTCGTTCGTCCTCCTGAGAACCATACCGCTCTTCTGGATTCCGGCGCACACGGTCACGTTCCTGCTTCCGGCCGAGTACCGGGTGCTCGTGGCTGCGTATCTCTCGATCGCGCTCGGCGGCATTCTCGCTTTCGCGCGTCTTCGGCAGCGGCCGCCGGAAACCGTCAGGGGTACAAACGCGTGAACGGCGTTTGACTCGGAGGCCGATTTCTGCTATAGTGGCAGAACTTCATCCCTATTTTTGATCTGGAGGAACTACCATGGGTGCGTGTCCGAAGCATCGTGTATCGAAGATGAGCCAGCGGAATCGGCGGAATCACTACCGCGCTCCCGAGATTACCCTCGCGAAATGCCCGCAGTGCTTTGAAACCAAGCTCGCCCACCGGGTCTGCCCGGCGTGCGGTCACTACAACAAGAAGGTCAAGGTTCTCGACGTCGAGAAAGCCTGAGCCAGGACGCTCCCTGACACCTGACGAATGAAAGTCGCCATCGATGTCATGGGCGGGGACTTCGCGCCCCGTGAACTCGTTCTCGGCGCCAGACAGTATCTCGAGTCCGGCAAGGCCGAGTTGATGCTCGTCGGGCGCCGGAGCGACATTCTTGCCGTCTGGCCCGAGGCCGAAAGCCGGTGCGAAGTCATCGATATGCCCGAGATGGTCGAGATGGGCGAGTCGCCGACGACGGCGCTGCGCAAGAAGAAGAACGCCTCCGTGGCGGTCGCCGCGCGCCTGGTCAAAGAAGGCCGCGCGAGCTGCTTCCTCTCCGCGGGAAGCACCGGAGCGCAGATGGCCGCTTCCCTGCTCGAGATCGGGCGTGTGCCCGGTGTCGAGCGTCCCGCCATCGCCGTCATGCTTCCGACCGCCTCGGGAAACGGCGTGCTCGTGCTTGACGTCGGCGCCAACGTCGACTGCCGCCCGAACCATCTCGTGCAGTTCGCCCATATGGGCGTCTCGTATTACGAGGCCATCTGCCGCGTCGAGAAGCCGAAGATCGGCGTGCTGAACATCGGCGGCGAGGCGGGAAAAGGCAACGAGTTGACCAAGTCCGTCTACGAACTGCTCGAGAAGCAGAACGGGACACTGAATTTCGTCGGCAACGTCGAACCCGACAGCCTGTTCGAGGGGCATGCCCACGTCGTCGTCTGCGACGGCTTCGTCGGCAACATCCTGCTGAAAGCCAGCGAAGGTCTCTCGGATCTCATCATGGGAACGATCAAGCAGGGCGTGGCGAAAGCCGGCATTCCTGCCGAGATGGCGAACGCGGTTCTCGGAAACCTCCGCCGTGTGCGGACGGATGCGCCGGAATACAGCGGGGCCCCTCTGCTCGGCATCGGCGGTTGCTCGATCGTCTGCCACGGCAAGTTCAAGGCTGCTTCTATTGCAAATGCTATACATCTCGCGGCCCAGTATGGGGCATCCGATGTCGTGAAGCATATCGCGAGCCGCCTGCACGGCGAAGCCGGATCTTCGGCGGCATCGTGATCACAAGATAATCGCCCGGCGCGGGGAGCTCCCTGCGCCGGTTTCATTTGTACCTGAACCGTTGCGTTCCAATTACCCCTGACAGAGAGGAACCCGTATGATCTCCACTCGAATAACGAACCTTCTTGGTATCAAGTATCCGGTCCTGCAGGGCGGCATGGCCTGGGTGAGCTCGGCTTCCCTCGTTGCCGCGGTGAGCAATGCCGGCGGTCTCGGAGTGCTCGGTTCGGGCTCGATGATGCCCGACGATCTCCGCCGCGAGATCAGGGAAATCAAATCCCGCACGCAGAAGCCTTTCGGTGTCAATCTGATGCTGCTCATGCCCCAGACGCCGGAAAACGTAAGCGTCTGCCTGGAAGAGCGCGTTCCGGTCATCACGACCGGAGCCGGCAATCCGGGGCCGTACGTGAAGGCGTTCAAGGAGATCGGAACGAAGGTCATCCCGGTCGTTTCAGCCGTCGCGCTTGCGAAGCGGCTCGAGCGCTCCGGGGTCGACGCCGTGATCGCCGAGGGAAACGAGTCGGGCGGCCATATCGGCGAAGTCACCACGATGGTGCTCGTTCCGCAGGTCGTCGACGCGGTTTCGATTCCTGTCATCGCGGCCGGGGGCATCGGCGACGGCCGCGGCATCCTGGCGGCGTTCGCGCTCGGCGCAGAAGGCGTCCAGATGGGCACTCGCTTTATCCTTTCCGACGAGTGCCAGGTGCATGAGAATTACAAGAGGGTCGTCGCTCAGGCGAAAGACCGCGATACCGTGGCGACGGGCATCACGACCGGGCATCCCGTGCGCGTCATCCGCAATAAGCTTGCGAAAAGTTACGTCGAGGCCGAACTCAAGGGCGCGACTCCCGAGCAGCTCGACGAGATGGCCAAGGGCAGCCTGCGCAAGGCCGTCGTCGAGGGCGACGTCGAGGATGGGTCGGTCATGGCCGGTCAGATCAGCGGCATGCTGGAAACCTGCGAGCCATGCTCGGCAATTTTCGACAAGCTGGAAACGCAGTTTTTCAAGGAATTCGAACGGATAGCCGCGCAGATGTCGGCCCTTCGGGCAGCGCCTGCCGCAGCCGATCTGGCGAAGGAGGCGAACGCATGAAAACTGCCTTCGTCTTTCCCGGACAGGGTTCCCAGAAGGTGGGGATGGCGCACGCCATGGTGGCGTCATATCCGTGGGCGGCCGAAATGGCGGCCCATACCGACGCCGTTCTCGGCCGGAAGCTCACCGAGGCGTGCTTCGTGGGGCCTGAAGAAACCCTGAAGCTGACCATCAACACGCAGCCCGCCATTTTTTTCGCCTCGGCCCTGATGGTCGAGGCTGCCCGCCGCGACGGCGTCGCCTTCGATGCGGTCGCCGGCCACAGTCTAGGCGAGTATGCCGCTCTCTATGCAGCCGGCGTCGCCGGATACGATGATCTCCTGCGGCTGGTCGATGCCCGCGCCCGCGCGATGGAGACGGCCTGCCCGGCCGGTGTCGGCGCGATGTCTGCGATTCTGAACCTCGACCGGAAGATCCTCGAGGATGTCTGCGCCGCGGCTTCCGACCAGGGTGTCTGCGTCGTCGCCAACTACAACTGCCCCGGCCAGCTGGTCATTTCCGGCGCGGCCGCGGCCGTGGCCAAGGCCGGCAAGCTTGCCTCGGAAAAAGGGGCCAAACGCGTGATGCCGCTCGTTGTATCGGGACCGTTTCACTCGCCCCTGATGCAGCCGGCGCGCGACGCGCTTGCCGAAGCCGTCGAACGTGTCACGTTCCGCGATGCGAAGGTGCCTGTCTATACCAACGTCGATGCCGCCCCGACGACCGCCGCTTCTGACTTCCGGCGCAAGTTGCTGGAACAGCTCACTGGCTCGGTGCGCTGGGAAGACACGATCCAACAGATGGTCGCCGACGGAGTCGGCCGGTTCGTCGAGCTGGGCTCCGGCAAGGTGCTCAACGGCCTGATCAAGAAGATCGCACCGAGCGCGGAGTTGGCTGCTGCCGGCGATCCGGAGAGCTTCTCGGCGTTGCTCGGCCAGGCGAAAGCCGCTTCCTGAGCGGAGCGGTTCACTTGACAACCCGTCCGGAATCGTGTAAAAAAGCCCATTCCGGCGTGAGGATGCAGCATCCGATTACGCCTGGCAGATAACGAACATTTACAGACGCGAGGCAACGCATGACAACGAACGCTTCTGCAGCAACGTCCCAGACCCGCCGGGTCGCTCTTGTGACAGGCTCCGCTCGCGGCATCGGATTCGAGATCGCCCGTGTGCTTGGGGCCGACGGTTACGCCATCATGCTCTCCGACGTGAACGCCGAGGGGCTCGAAAAAGCCCGTGCCGAGCTTGTCGCGGCAGGTTGCACGGTCGAAACCTGCGTCGCCGACGTGTCGAAAGCGGCCGATGCCGACAAGCTCGTTGCCGAGACCGTCACGAAACTCGGCAGCCTCGATGTTCTCGTGAACAATGCCGGCATCACCCGCGACGGGCTGATCATGCGCATGTCCGACGAACAGTGGGACCTCGTGCTGAAGATCAACCTCACCGGCACCTTCCTGATGTCGCGCGCCGCGTGCAAGGTCATGCTCAGGCAGAAACGCGGAAGCGTGGTCAACATCGCGTCCGTCATCGGCCTGATGGGCAATGCCGGCCAGGCAAACTATGCCGCCAGCAAGGCGGGCATCATCGCCTTCACCAAGAGTTTCGCCAAGGAGTTCGGAAGCCGCGGCGTCCGCGCCAACGCGATCGCGCCTGGCTTCATCCAGTCCGACATGACCGCCGTCCTCACGGACAAGGTCAAGGAGCAGATGCTTGCGCAGGTTCCGATGGCCCGCTTCGGCCTGCCGACCGACGTCGCTCACGCCGTGTCCTTCCTGGCGTCGGATCGCTCGTCCTATATCACCGGCCAGGTTCTCACCGTGGACGGCGGAATGGTAATGTCCTGAGTTATATAACTGACTCTATTTTCTCAGAATATTTGCACACAACCACAGGAGGTCGTCATGTCTAATCACTTTGAGGAAGTCAAGCGCATTGTCGTCGACAAGCTGCAGGTGGATGAGAAGCAGGTGACCATGGAAGCCAGCTTCATCGAGGATCTCGGCGCTGACAGCCTCGATACCGTCGAGCTGGTCATGGATCTCGAAGAGCACTTCGGAATCGAGATTCCCGACGAGGACGCCGAGAAGCTCAAGACCGTCAAGGACGCCGTCGACTACATCGCCAAGAAGAAGGCCTGAGGCCTCTCCAGACAGGAAGAGGCTGCCTGCCGGGCCTTTCGGCCCGTCGGGCGGCCTCTTCAGTGACTTGAAACGAGTGTTCAGTGAAGATCCTTCCACGGCTTTCCATAGGTAATCTGCGGCCGCGCTTCCCGATCATCCAGGGTGGCATGGCCATTCGCGTGTCGACCGGCAGATTGGCCGGCACGGTGGCTCGCGAGGGCGGCATCGGCCTGATCGCCGGCTCCGGGATGGAACCGGATGAG
>DAOSOK010000055.1:20023-24788 GCA_035373905.1 Candidatus Ozemobacteraceae bacterium
GTGAAGATCCCGGTCGTGATCGCCGGCGGAGTCACCGATCGCGAGGATTTCGAAGAAGTCCTCAAACTCGGAGTCGACGGGGTCCAGGTCGGAACCCGCTTCGCCGCCAGCGTCGAGTGCAACGCCGCGGATGCATTCAAACAGCGGTATCTTCAGGCGAAGGAAGGTGACGTCTTCAAGGTTCACAGCCCTGTGGGGCTGCCTGGAAACGCACTTTCGACGTCGTTTTCCGATGCCGTCGCCGAAGGGAAGTTCAAGCCAGAGACCTGTGACGGCTGTCTGAAGCGCTGTTCCCACATCTTCTGCATCGTCAGGGCCCTCGAGGAAGCGAAAAACGGCAATCTCGACAGGGGACTCGTCTTCGCCGGCGAGCATGTATACAAGGTTCGCAAGATCATGACGGTCCAGGAGATCTTCCACATGTTCTTCGACGGCCTCGAGTTCATCGACGCCTGAAGAACCGGAATCACGCCATCATAAGGAGTCCGTTACGATGAAACGGGTGTTCGTAACCGGCATGGGAGCCGTAACTCCCATCGGCATCGGCATCGATGAGTTTGCCACCAACCTGAAAGCGGGCGTCAGCGGCGTTGGCCCCATAACCCGCTTCGATGCATCAAAGCATACCGCCCGCATCGCGGCGGAGGTCAAGAATTTCGATCCCACGCTGTATATCAGCAAGAAGGAAGTCCGCCGCCACGATCGATATTCGCAGTTCGCGATGGCCGCAAGCGAGATGGCGATCAAACAGGCCGGCATGACCTCCGAGAATTTCGATCCTGCACGCGTCGGCGTCATCATCGCCACCGGCATCGGCGGCATCAGCACGATGGAAGCCGAGCACGACACGTATATGAAGTCGGGCCCCGGCCGCGTCAGCCCATTTCTGGTGCCGATGATGATCTGCAACATCGCTTCCGGCTGTCTCGCCATGGCCCACGGCTTCAAGGGGCCGAACTACTGCGTCGTTTCGGCCTGCGCTTCGGGGCTCCATGCGATCGGTGAGGCGTGGCAGAAAGTCCAGCTCGGGATCGTCGATGCGATGATCTGCGGAGGCGCAGAGGCGGGCATCACCCCTCTGACCGTCGCCGGTTTCGCGCAGATGAAAGCCCTCTCGACCCGAAATGACGAACCCACGAAAGCCTCCCGCCCCTACGATAAGGATCGCGACGGCTTCGTCATGGGCGAAGGCAGCGGTTCCATCGTTCTCGAATCAGAAGAGAGCATGCTCAAACGCGGCGCGAAGCCGATCGCCGAGCTTGTCGGCTACGGCTGCAGCGCCGACGCCTATCATCTCACCGCTCCCGATCCGAACGGCGAGGGTGCGTTTCTCGCCATGAAGCAGGCGCTGGCCTGGAACTCGATTCCGGCCGAACAGATCGACTACGTGAACGCTCACGGAACTTCGACGCCGGTCGGCGATCCGGTCGAAGTCGTTGCGATCAAGCGCGTATTCGGAGATCATGCGAAAAAACTAGCCGTGAACTCGACCAAGTCCATGATCGGTCACCTGCTCGGCGCCGCGGGAGCGGTCGGAACGGTGGCGACCCTGATCCAGATGAGCCGCGGTTTCCTCCATCCCACGATCAATCATGATCAGCCGGGCGAGGGGTGCGATCTCGATTTCGTTCCCAACACGGCGCGCGAGGCGAAGATTCGCCATGCCATCGTGAACTCGTTCGGATTCGGCGGACAGAACGCGAGCCTGCTTTTCAAAGCCGTCTGAGTTCCCATCTCACATGTCATCCGCATCGAAGCGATTCTTTTCGCTTCGATGCGTTTTCATCACAGGGACGTTGCAAGGTTGATGTGCCGGTCTTATAATGGAATGAGAAGCATACGACGCTGTATCGTCAGTCGCAGATAAACGAGAGGAGTTACACCATGGAAGTATTGAGAGTTGCATCATCGTCGAATCCGAAATCCGTCGCAGGCGCCATAGCGGCAGTTCTCGAACACGATTCACGGGTCGAGTTGCTCGCCGTGGGAGCCGGAGCCGTCAACCAGACGGTCAAGGCCATCGCCGTCACCCGCGGCTACGTCGCCCCCAAAGGCATCGAACTGGTCACCATCATTGCATTTGCGAAAATCGATATTGACGGTAACGAAAAAACCGCCATCAAATTCATCGTCGAAGCCCGCTGACACAGCGCTTTCCCTTCGAATGCCCCGGGCCTTCCGCCTTCTCGTCGCGGCGGGCACCGGGTTGTTGCTGTTCGCGGCGGATCCCGGAGTTCCGACGTATGGCCAGGTCGCAACGGAGATGGCGTCGAGCAAGGTTCCGGAACTGCAGAAGAAGCTCCAGGAAGACCCGGAGAACACCGAGGTCCTCCTCCAGCTTGCTCTCGAGTATTCCCTGCAGAAGGAATTTTCAAAAGCTGTTGATATATATTTTAGACTTTTGAAACTCGATCCGAACAATTTCCATGCCTACAACAACCTCGGCATTCTCTACAAGAAGACCGGCCAGTATTCCGATGCCCTGCACTGCTATGAGCAGGCCCGCCGTCTCCAGCCCGATTCCTACTGGGTGCCGTACAACATGGGACTCGCCTACGAAGCGATGGGGCGTATGCAGGAGGCGCGCGAGTCGTATGGAAAGGCGCTGTCGCTGAATCCAGACTTCACTCAGGCGCTCCAGCGCCTGCGCGAATTGTCCGAAGACCCGTCACGAGTCGCCCCGCTTCCGCCTCCGCCCGGCGCGCAGGTGCTTGTCGCCGATCGCCCCTCGGGCCAGCCGACGGCCGTTTCCGTCTCTAAAACAGGCGGAGAAACTCCTGACGGAGAAAAGTCCGCCTTATCCGAAAAACCGTCTGGAACAGCCCGCACGGAGACCGTCGGAAAAGGCGGGAAGTCTGAGAAACCGGAAAAACCGGCAAAGTCAGGGGCTTCATCGCCCATGATCCGGACCCTCAGGACGGGGCCGGCGGCCACGCTGTACAACGAAGCCATGGATGCCCTCGAAAAAGAGGAGCTGACGAAGGCCATCGAGGTATACGTGCGGTGTGTCATCATGGAGCGGGAGTTCCTTTCGGAACCCGAAAACGGCCTGATCCAGAAGGGGCTCGATCTGCTCAACGACCGGCCCAACAGTATGAGCGAAGGGCTGTTCTATCGCGGGTATCTGCTTTCGATCTCGAAAAGCCTGGACAAGGCGATCCCGGATCTAGAGACCTATATCGCGAAGAATCCGAAGGGACCGTTCGTCACCGAGGCCCAGAAGATCATCAACCGCTACGAGAGCGATCTTGCCGCAGCCGAACTTCTCAAACAGCAGCAGGCTTCTGCGGCGGCTGTTCTCGAGGCTGCGAAAGCCGCACAGCAGGCTGCCGCACCCGGCAGCTTCACGCCCCGCCCCGATGATGTGACGCTCAGGACGTTCAGCCCCGGTCAGATCCTCGACGAGGCGAACAGGCTTTCCCGAGAGAACCGGACGCGTGACGCGATTGCCGTGCTGCGAAGCGGCCTCGAAAAAGAGCCCGAGAACATTCCCCTACTGATGGCGATCGGCAATGCCTATGTCGACCTCCTGCTCCAGAAGAGCGACAGGGACGCCGGCCTGATGGCCCGAGACATCTTCGAAAAAGTCATCCGCATCGCGCCGGCCGACTCGAAAGAGTCAGGCATCGCCGCCGGTATCATCAAGGAGCTCGACTCCCGCCTGAAGTAGAATCTGAACCTCGAAGAAGCACTGACTGGTTCACCGACGGGAGTATCTCACCACAAAAATACAAAGACCGTTTCACCGCCGAGGCGCCGAGGCGCAGAGATTGAAACAAGATAAAAAGATGTACGATAATATTTTCCTCGGCGTCTCAGCGTCTCCGCGGTGAATCGTTTGAATTTCATCATACCAGGCACAAAGAAAAGGCTGTAGCTCATTTTGTGCCTTTGTGACTTTGTGGTGAACGTGGTTCCCGGGTTACCAGCGGACGGTGGCGCCGATCTGGAGACGATCGTCCCAGCCGAACTCGCGGTAGGTGCGGAGGTTCTTCGAGTAGGCGAGTTCGAGAGCGCCCTTTGGTGACGGGGCGAGGCGGATGCCCAGGATCATGTCGAGAGTGTCCTTGTCCTGACCGCCCTGTATTTCGCCGGCGAACTCACCGATCAGCGCGGCGTGAGCCGTCGGCTCGTAACTCATCCCGATTCGGTAGATGAACCGTGTGTCGATATTTTGCGAGTCGATGATCGCGCCCAGTTCGAGGTTCGCGGTCGCCGAGTCTGTTTCCTTAGTCGTCACGCAGCCGAACAGCTTGATCTCATCCGAGTGCTCGGAGCCGGCGGGCCGCATCGCGTCCGTGTCGCCAGTCGAGGCTTCGACGACGGCGCCATAGGCGAACCGGTAGTAGCTTTTGTCGGGCAGGTAGGTCGCCTTCCAGCCGAGTTTGATATCGCCGATGCCCTCGCCTTCTTCGGCGGGCTTGTTGAGCGTGCGGGGCGCGGACAGGTCGTATTTCTGCATCGGTACCATCACGGTCCATTCCGCCCAGTCACCGAGCCAGTTTGCCGCGAGCTGGAACGTGCCGATCGAGCCCGTGTCGGGATGGAGGAACGCCTTCCCATAGCGTGACGTCAGCTCGCGGTAATCGTACCGGAACGAGGTGAACAGGCGCTTCGGCTCGAGCCGGTCGGCGGTCTCCGAGACGAAGAAGCCGACCATGCCATCCTCGTTGAGGGCATGTCTGGGAGATTCCCGGAGCAGCTTGCTCCCTTGGGAAGGCTGAGATGCGCCGGCGGCCGAGCCGCCTGTCGAGTAGATCTCGTA
>DAOSOK010000056.1 GCA_035373905.1 Candidatus Ozemobacteraceae bacterium
CCGTCGACGGCCACGAAGCCGGCTTCGGTCGTCATCGCTTCTTTGAGGACGAACCGGTCGAACAGTTTGAGCTTCGGCCCGAGGTTGTACAGGACGACGATCATGACGATCGAGAGGGCCGTGATTTTCGCGATGGCATAGACAGCGGTATAAATGCCGCCGAAGGTGATGACCAGGCCGGCGCACATGGCGCCGATGCCGGCGATCCCGGTGACGCCGAAGCCCGGGATGACGAAGATTTCGGCCAGCAGGAGGAGGAGACCGATGCCGAACAGCAGGACGGCCTCGAAGCCGGCCATATAGGCGAACAGATGGCCGCCGAAAAAGAGGGCGAAGCAGAGAAGGCCGAACCAGCCCAGCAGACCCCACCCGAATACCAGGAACTCGAGGACCAGGCACCAGAAGCCGATCGTGAACAGCAGGACCGAGACGTTGGGATGCGTCAGCCACCGCGCGATCGTCTCGCCCGACGTCGGTTCGGCGCGCTCGATCGTGGCCTGTTCCAGGTTCAGTCTTCGAAGGACGCCGTCGAGAGAGGTGACCACGGCATCGCAGAACCCGTGCTGGAGGGCGCTTTCGCTCGTCAGCGTGAGAATTTCGCCGCGCTTCCGGAGGCCGGGGATGGCGTCGACGTCCTTGTCGACCATCGAGGCGGCAAGGGTTTTCGGCCGCTTCCGCGCCTCGGCGGCGGATTCGAACTCGCCCCGGAACGCCGACACGAACTTGGCTTCGGCGGCCTGGATCGAGGCGCCCATGATCTTGATCGGAGTCGCGGCGCCCATCTCGGTGCCGGGCTCCATGAAAATGCGATGGCAGGAGATCGTGATGAGGGCGGCCGCGGAAAGCGCCCGGCCCTTGACGTAGCCGACGGTCGTGACGCCGCTTCGCAGAAGCGCGTCTTTCATCTCCTGCGCCGCGTCGACGAGGCCGCCGTTCGAGTTGATCTCGAGAATGACGGCCTTGACGTTCTCGCGCCCGGCCCGGCGGATCATTCGCTGCAGAAAGAAGGAAAGCCCGCTGTCGATGTCGCCCGTAATGGGTACGACCAGGACGGTTTCGCCTTTTCCCGACGTCGTCGTCTGGGCGGCGGCCGGGAAGACGGTGAACGCAAGAGCGATGAAAAGAAGAGACAGCAAACCCGCGAGACGGTACAGCCGCCCCGCGGGTCGATTCTCGGTGATGTATATCACGTCGATTACTTCCGCCGCCGCTGCTTGCGCCGGGCTTCGGCCGCCTTGCGCTTCGCTTTCTCGCTGGGCTTCTCGTAGGCGCGCCGCCGCTTGATTTCCTTGATGATGCCGGCCTCCTGGCACTTCTTCTGGAAGCGCTTCAGGGCTTTCTCCAACGGTTCATCCTTCAGAACTCGAACTTCTGCCATATCCTTTCACCCCCCTCCCTGTCGTCGTTTTCACGAGGGGAACATCGTTTCTCCGTCATCAACCCGGCGGCCACTGCATCTGCCGCTTGCCGAGAACATGAAAATGGATGTGACCCACCGATTGTCCACCGTGTTCACCGTGGTTCGTGACGACCCTGAAGCCCTGCTCGAGGCCGAGCTTCGAGGCGACCTGCTGGATGCTCCGGAACACCGGGGCCAGGACCTGGCCGTCGGCCGCGCCCGGCTCGACGAGGCTCGCGATATGCCTGCGCGGTACCGCGAGAACGTGAACCGGTGCCTGCGGATGAAGATCGCGAAACACGACCACGTCGGCATCCTGATACACGACGTCGGCCGGGATCTCGCCCTTCGCAATCCTGCAGAAAATACACGTATCCATAGGTGAAATGCCATACTACCGCATCATCCCCTCCATGTCAACATTCCCGTCACCGGGTCGCGGATTCCCTTCTGGGAACGCACAACGATCACTCGCATACTCAATACCCGTTCGTGCTGAGCCTGTCGAAGCACGAATGCTCTCGAAAAATGTTTTTGAAAAATCCGCTTGACTCGGTACACGCGTTTTGGTAATATAGCCGTATCGCAACGGACGATAACCGGGGCGTGGCGCAGTTGGTAGCGCATCTGGTTTGGGACCAGAGGGCCGCTGGTTCGAGTCCAGTCGCCCCGATTGCTGGAAAATGCGGGAATAGCTCAGTTGGTAGAGCGCCACCTTGCCAAGGTGGATGTCGCGGGTTCAAGTCCCGTTTCCCGCTCTGATCGAAGGCCTTTGGCCGTGAGCGCCTGTAGCTCAGGTGGATAGAGCAACAGCCTTCTAAGCTGTGGGCCAGAGGTTCGAGTCCTCTCAGGCGCGCCGTTCGGTGTCCTGAAGGGTTTTGGCTACGATGGACAGAGTAGCACAATGGTAGTGCACTAGATTGTGGATCTAGCCGTTGCGGGTTCGAGCCCCGTCTCTGTCCCCACCAAAGTAAGCAGGCGCTTGTAGCTCAATTGGATAGAGCAACGGACTTCGGATCCGTAGGCTGAGGGTTCGAATCCTTCCAGGCGCGTATTCGGGCCGTTAGCTCAGAGGCAGAGCACCTGCCTTTTAAGCAGGGAGTCGTTGGTTCGAGTCCAACACGGCTCATCGTTCAATCCTTGGCAATAACACTTCGGCAACGAAGTGTTCGGGCCGTTAGCTCAGCTGGTAGAGCAGCTGACTCTTAATCAGCGGGTCGCAGGTTCGAGTCCTGCACGGCCCACCCGCAAATCCCCGGTGTGCAGACACCGGGGATTTGTTTTTTCCGCCGGTAGCTGGTATGCTTTTACGCAAGAATCCTGATACATCCCTGACGCAGAACGAGGTATATCCATGCGTGCCACGCGCTTCCTGCAGGCCGCTCTTGCCCTGATTCTCTTCGTATCGCCCGCCGTACTGGCCGCAAATGCCAAGCTGCATGTCGACGTCGGTCTGAACCATTTCTACAAAAAGCGGTATCTCGAAGCGTTCAAGGAGTTTCAGACCGCGGCCGAGATCGATCCGAAGTCCGCCGAGGCCCGGTATAACATGGGTCGTGTCTACAAAATCCAGGGGTTTCTCAAGGAAGCCGCGCTCGAGTTCCAAGCTGCGGTCGCGCTCGATCCGAATTACCTCGCCGCGCGTCGCGAGCTCGACGCGATCAAAAGCTACCTGAAACAGGACGTTTCGGCCGCCCTCAAGATCCAGGGCCAAGAAGAAGCCCTTCGCCAGCGCGTGCAGGACGTCGGTACCAATACGGCTGAGAAGCGTGCCCAGGAGCTCCTCCGGCAGGGAAAAAACGAAGCGGCGCTCCAGGCCTTCGTCGAGGCCGTCCGAAGCGACCCGTATAATGCCCGCCTGCATAAAATGGTGGGATTTCTGAGTTTCAAACAGGGCCAGTATGGCACGGCGCTTTCCGCCTACGAGCAGGCGAAGCGCCAAGCCCCCGACGATCCCGAGATCGACTACGCGCTGGGCCTGATTCACCTTCGCACACAGAATTACGAAAAGGCCGTCACCATGCTCGAGCGCGCCCTTTCCGCGACGCCGAACATGATCAAGGCGATCTACGCGCTCGGCGAAGCCTACGAAGGCCTCGGCCGGTATGAAGACGCGACGTTCCAGTTCCGCAAATGCCTCTCGATCGACCCTAATCTGAAGGAAGCACAGAACCGGCTCAGCGACCTTGCGAGCCGTCTCAGTTACTCGTATTTCTCCCGCGGCACGTATTACTACCAGCAGGGCGAGTTCGAAAAAGCCGAGGCGCTGCTTTCCCTGGCCCGGCAGTACGGCGCCCTGACGCCGGACCAGCGTCGTCAGGTCGAAGAGATGACCGGGGCCGCCCGATACTGGGTGGGCAAGAAAAAGGCCGAGGAGGCCGAAAAGGCCGTTCGGCGTGAGATCACGTCCAACGCGTATATCAGCAAGCCCATCAGTATCGGAGACGTCGTCCGGAACCCGGCGGGGTATATCGGCCAGGCCGTCGAGTGGGAGGGGAAAGCTGTGTATGCCGATGAGTCGCGGGGGCGCGAGCGGTATTTCGTGAACATGAACGGGAGCGTGAATCCCGATTCCAACATGGATTACACGTTTGGCATCGTGTTCCCGAAAGACCTGCCGAAGGATCCGCGCGTCAGCGTCTATTCCGTGATCCGGGTCAAGGGCAAGATCATCAAGCTGGAAAAGCTGCTGAACACGTTCACCACAGTCCAAAGCTCGCGCCCGCAGCCGATTATCGAGGCATCCGAGGTTTCCTTCCAGCGCGAAAGCTACCCCGAGGCATTAAATATTCGATACTATTGATATCGGCGGAACGACACGGTTTTCGACCGGCTGTGTGCTGGGTCTGTGTCGTTGCGGGCGAGCTGATACCGGGAAATCTCCCCCAGGTCGTGTCGCGTGAATCCGTCAGCCTCATACAGAGCCGGGTTCCAGGTGTCGGCGTTGCCGCACTCACCGCCTTCTGCCTCCCCGATGAGAAGGTATTCTTTCACCGAAGGGTGTTGGCGGATCAGATACGTCCAGTCCCCGATCGGCATCCAGGACCAGATCACGAGCTCCGGATCGTATTTCTGAAGGGCTGAGGCGAGATCCAGCCGCTCGACCGGAAACACCGTCTCGATGTTCCACGAGCCGTTGTCGGTCGCGATGATGCGGATCTGGCGGGGGTGCTCGCCTTTTTCCCGGCGGCGGCGGAACACCCGGTGGATTGCTTCGCTCAGATACCGCGACAGCCGCCCGTCCCCCGCTCCGGCCTCGAGAATCCGCGACCAGCCTGAATCGACGATATACGCTGCGAGGGCGTTCACGTGGGTGCGGTTGAACACCTCGAACACCGGCCGCGTTTTGTGGATGAACAGCTCGTTCCGCTGTTCTTGCGAAAGCGCGCAAAATGCCCGGCACGCCTCCTCATACGAAGGAAACGCCTCACGCCGGAGAATGCTGATCGGATCGTTGGCTGCCATGACCTTCTGAATATACGACACCAAGGCGCTCTTGGGAACGTCTGACATCTTCCGATGAAAACAGCCGGGAGCATTTGTGCCCCCGGCTGTCTGTGAATCGGGAAGAGACTCTTACGGCTGCTGAGCCGCCGCTTTTGTCATCGTGATGGTGCCGCTCGGTGTGTCGTTCCCAGGCGCGTCCGTCTCTGACTCGATCGTCCCAGAGAAGGTGCTTCCGGAAAGAGTGCCAAAGAACCGAACTTGTGTGGTAAATCCGTCTTTCAAGAATTTCGCGTAACCGGCAACTTTTCCACCCTCGGAAACGACGAACCCGTTTCCAGCGACGAACGGCGGGAGAGAATCCTGCTGAGGCCAGTAGAATGCCTGAATGAGACCGTTGGAATCGATGACGACGGTGAATTGATCCATCGAGGCGCCGTTCTGAGCCGTTCCGTTCCAAGTGCCGGCACAAACCGAATTGTTGCTCACCTTGGTGGCAGCTCCCGTTTCCTCCAAGGCGCCGAGATGATTGCGTTCCTCATAGGTGGCGGCAGTTTCGCTGGTCATCGTGGCGGTCACGTTGATCGTCGTTTCCGGCGTGAGCAGCTGCATTTGCAGCCTGCCGGTCGACAGCACCGAGTAGTTGCCACTGCTGAATCCAAACATGCTCGTGTGGGTCACATGCCCGTTGAGATCAGCGTGGAAGGCGGCATACTCGTTATTTCCGCTGGGATCCAGGAGCCACCAGCCGTGAAGGGCTTCGTTCGAGAAAACGTTTGTGACCAGAGCGGCTGCGCTGTCGGCAGCGTTGTCGAAGGATGATAGCAGGGCATTGTCGAGGTTGTCCGCATTGGCCCAGAAAGTGTTCTGGATGGTTGCCCCAAGTGTGGTGATACTGGCGATGCCGTTTGGTGTCAGATGCTCGAGGAAATTTTCGTAGCTGTTGTTTACGCGATTGTTTTCCTGCCACTGAGAGAATACCAGAGCGCCGGCTGTTGTCGAGGCATTCACGGTCATCGGGACGACATCACCCTCCGCGAGACTCTTGTCGACAAGCATCCCTTTCAGCATCGGGATAGCGTTATTCCCGCGAACCAGCTCGACAAGATATTCCGAACCAGCGATTGGAAGGGAGGCGGTTCCGATGACCTGGGTATTTGAGGTGGAGGTAGCGACATCGACGAAGATCGGTGTGCCGGCCGTTCCGTTTGTATAGGGAGTGATCCTGAATTGGAGTTTCTCGGCGGTAATGCTGATTGCACCAGCGGCTTGTCCTCTCACAGCAGCAGCGAACGGAACAGAGCCAACACCACCGGCTCCCCCCGTTGTGGCAACAATGGCGATCACAAATGCAGCGCCAAGGAGAGTGCTGAGGCCGCCGCCGCCGCCGCCGCAGCCGGCGACGACGATCATGGCGCCGATCAGGGAGACGCCGAGCATGAGACACAGGAGCTTCCTCATTTTGGATATTCCTCCACAACCTTCGAATTTTCTTGTGACCGGGAATTGAAGAACGCCCGTGAGGATAACACACTTTGACGCCTGATGCAAGCGCCGGCACCGGGGGAATGCCCGCCATCCCGGCTTCCAGAGCCGTTTCCGACCTGTTCGTCGCTCATGCCGGGAGAGCGTCGGCGCGTTCGATCTTTGGACAGGGTGTGCAGAAAATTGGCAGTTCGGGAGTTGCGAGGAACTGCCGATACTTCTTTGTACCGCATTCGGAGCTGATATTCTGAACCGTCCGTGGATGGCATGAATATTGCTTCCTTGATGCGTTCACAACGTCCGGAGCAACTCGTCAGAGCAAACCGTCCGGCAGCTTTACCGATCTGATGGAGGATCCATCCCCATGTTCCGCAGTGTTTCGATTGTTTGTTTTGTCATCGTTTGTCTGTTCAGCTTTTTGGCAGCGCCGGTTTCGGCCCAGGGCTACAACGACCTCGAGCTGGCCCCGGTCAGCGCCCCCCAGGGTTTCGAAAACAGTGTCAGCTTCGAAGTCGCCTATTTCCAGAAGGTGAATGGCCAGAAGTTTGAAGTGTTTCCGCCGCGCGCCGAGAAGGAAAAAGACCTCGATCTGATCATGGCCCAGGTCGTCCGCCATGTCATCGACACCGAATACAACGCCAAGGGCCGCTACCTCGATGAGACGACCCTCAACGACTCGACCCCCCAGGAGATCCAGCATCTCGTCTCGACCGACTTCATCAGCCAAGCCTGGGGCAAGTCCGGACAGAAGGAAATCGCTCATTACCTCCAGCAGCACAGCAACTTCCTCAAGCTGTTCCGGCTCGATGCCTATCTCGACTACGCCGATGACAAGGGCAGCTTCTTCAGCGGCCTCGACACGAACCCCGTCCTGTTCCGCTTCGGCCAGGAGCGCGGCCGCGACGTCGTGACGATCGTCTTCGTCAACCAATCCGCCGAGTAATCCCCCGAAAAAACACCGGCCGGATCCCGCCCCAGAACGGCGGATCCGGCCGGTTTCGTTTTCCGACCGATCAGTTCGTGGAAGCGGCGCGCGCGCCCCCGCTGCTTTCGCGCTCTTCGGTGGTTTTGCGAAGATAATAGTCGTAATCGCCCTCGTAGGATTTCAGGGCGCCGTGGTCGATCTCGAACACCCGGTTCACGAGATGATGCAGGAAATACCGGTCGTGGCTGACGATCAGAACCGTTCCGTCGAAATTCTGCAGGGCCTCGAGAAGCACTTCGCGGCTGGCGATGTCGAGGTGGTTGGTCGGCTCGTCGAGCACGAGGAAGTTCACCGGCTGGGCCAGCAGGCAGGCGAGCATGACACGGGTCTTCTCCCCGCCCGACAGGATCGAAACCTTCTTGTCGGAATCGTCGCCCGAGAACTGGAAGGCGCCGAGCAGATTCTTGATATACCCGACACTGGCCAGGGGAAGCCGTTCCTGGAGCTCCTCGAACACGGTGTGCTCGGGCTTGAGCACGTCGCAGGAATACTGGCTGAAATACCCGAGCTGGACGCCCGCGCCCAGACTGCACGTGCCGCCCGTCGCCTCGGTCTGCTGGCTCACGATCTTGAGAAAGGTGGATTTGCCGGCGCCGTTGACGCCGGTGACGGCGATCTTGTTGCACCGCACCACCGTTCCGGTGACGCCCGAAAAGACCGGCACCGACCTCCCGTCCGGAAGCGGCCAGGCTTTCGCCAGATCCCTGAAGCTCGCGACGATGTCGCCGCTGCGCTTCGAAGGCGGAAACTCGAACTTGATGACCTTGGGATCGGGCGGCACGACGATCCGCTCGATCTTCTCGATCGTCTTCACCCGCGACTGGACCTGGGCTGCATGGGAAGCGCGGGCTGCGAAGCGGGCGATGAACTCCTCTTCCTTCGCGAGCATGGCCTGCTGCCGCTTCTGAGCCGCGAGAAGCTGCTCGCGCCGGATCACCCGTTCCCGCAGGTAGAAATCATAGTCGCCGCTATAGGTGGTGATCGTTTCGCCCGCGACCTCGATGGTGCGGTTGCAGATGCGCGTCATGAACTCCCGGTCGTGGCAGGTCATCACCAGAGAGCCCTTGAACTCTTTCAGCCAGCCCTCGAGCCAGAGGATCGACTCGATGTCGAGGTGGTTGGTCGGTTCGTCGATCAGCAGCACGTCCGGGTTCAGCAGCAGGATGCGGGCGAGGGCGATGCGCATCTTCCAGCCGCCCGAAAAGGCCTCGACGGGCTGTTCCCAGCGGTCGGGGCCGATACCCAGGCCATTCAGGATCGTCTGCGCATGTGTTTCCTTCTCATACCCGCCCAAATGCATGAACTCTTCCTGGATCTTGCCGTAGCGCGCCATTGCGGCATCGTCGAAGCCCCCGTCGGGGTCGGCCATCCGGTGCTCGAGTTCGTGAAGCTCTTTCCCGAGTTTGTAGACCCTTCCGGCGCCGGCCAGCACCTCTTCGAGGGCGGAGCGGCCCGACATTTCGCCCACCGTCTGCGAGAAATACCCGACGACGATGCCGGGAAGCACCGACACTTCCCCTTCGTCTGGTTTTTCCTCGCCCGTGATCAGGCGGAACACCGTGGTCTTGCCGGCGCCGTTGGGGCCGACGAGGCCGATCTTGTCTCCCGGCCGAACCAGGAAGCCCGCGTTCTGGAACAGGGTGCGCTTGCCGTACGCAATCTTGACGTTCGAAAGATTGATCATGCTTGTCTCGTGCTATATATAATATTCTATATAAATTTCCGTCGCGATGCGTTCCTGACGCACTACCGGCCGATCAGGGCGTCTTTCGGACCAGGACCCAGACCGTGCCGTGGCTGCCGGCTCTTCCGCAGGGAGGGAAGATGTCGGCCTTCTTGAATGTCTTCGTCGCTTCGGGGTGGGTCTGGCACTTGTAAATACCGCCGATGACGCATCTGTCTCCCGTTTTTCCGGTCATGAATGTTCCTTTGGTGCGCAATTTCCATTGTTCGATGGTTCATGACATGATATCACATTCGTGACATGCATATTCCGATGATATCCCGCGAAACCCGTATCGTATCCGATGTTGCGCGGCGGATGGCGTTGGCCGGCGCAATCGTTTTCCTGAGCCTGTTTTCCGGCGGCTGCATAGGAACGTTCATGGGCAAAGCTCCCCTCCAACACTGGCGAGATCTGCGAAGCCTCGAGTCCTCGATGACCCGGAGCGGGATCGGAAAGACGCTTGTCGAACTGACGGCGCCCGAACTGGTGCCGTCGCCGCAACATCTCACGGCCGGTTTGAGGGTGCCTGCCCAGTATCCTGCCTTGATGCCGGCCTTGGGCGAATCTTCGAGATTTGCTTCGGATGCGTTCAGTCTGCGCGTGCTGACGGCAAACCTGCACCTTCTGCCGCCGCCGTTCGCGGCCGACCATGAGGCGCGCCTGGACGGATTCGCCCGGATCGTTCGCGGCAGAAATCCCGACCTGGTGCTCCTGCAGGAGGTCTGGCTCGAGCGGTATCTGACCGGGCTCCGCCGCAGGCTGCCGGAGTATGCCGCTTTCGCCCCGGAACCCCGGGTCGGCAACCCCACGGGGCTCGTCATCCTCTCCAGGCTTCCGCATGCCGACGCCCGCTACCGGATGTTTCCCGTCCGCCTCGATTTCAATCTCGAAGAAAAACTGGCGCGGAAAGGTTTTCTGGCGGTGACATGCTCCGCCGGCCCCGTTCCCTTCAGGGTCGTCACGGCGCACCTCTACGCCCACAAGGGCGATCTCGAGTTCAGCTTCACGCAGGCCCAGTTCCAGGTCTTGAAGGATTTCTGCGGAACGATGGCGGAGCCGGTCATTCTTGGCGGCGACATGAACCTGGAGCCCGAGGCCTTGTTTCCGCTGGTCGGAGGCGTGTTTGCGATCGAGCCCGACGGCGGGCGGACGGCCGTCCGGGGCCCACCCGGCCGGCGCATCGATTACGTGATGGCCCGCTCTTCTCTCGACTGGGAGCTCTCGATCCGGTCCGAGGTCGTGACGGAACCGGTTGTATCGGATCATTTTCCCGTTTTTGCCGACGTCACGTTCAGGCAAAAAATGCGTTGAAATGTGGTAAAGTGGCTCTCAGCCATGAAACGAACATTGAATCTGGTCATCCTCGTTGCCGCGTTCATCAGCGGGATCAAGAGCTTCCCCTGGCTTTCGAAGCAGTTTCTGATCTTTTTCGGGCTCTGGATATGGGCGCTCATCCTCGACCTGAACTCCGCCGGCCGTTCCGGGAGCGAAAGCGAGCCTGCTCCCCGGAAGGAGGGAAAGGGCGGGCTGCCCGTTATCGCGGCACCCCAGGCGGAGACGTCCGTTCCCGAACGGGCCGGGTCCGGAGAAACGCCGGCGATATCCGGGCCGAAAACTCCGGAAGAAGCCGCCCGCGCCAAATTCCGCCTTTCCGCGGCCGCTCCTGAAAAGGCCGCTCATACGGTTTTCGGGCGCGAGTATGCCGCGTTCACGTTCGAATGGACCAACGTGTTCCTGAGAGTCATGACGCCTTCCGCCGACTGGGACGGCCGCATTCGCGGCGCTCTCGCGGAATACTGCGCGCTGACCGGCATCACTCAGGCGCAGATCTATGCAATCGATCCGTCGCGGCCGCAGACGATGGTTCTCGCGGCCCAGGTGCCGCCCCAGAGCAGGCCCGCAAAGAGGCCGAGCTTCGAGTACGCCGGCACCTCGTTCGAAAAGCTCGTCGCGGAAAGCGTGCAGGTCGTTCCCGATCCGAAGCGGCTCGACGTGATGCCGCCCGTTCCGACGAAAATCGCGTCGCCCCTGCTGCACGGAACGAAGCTGATCGGCCTCGTGAACGTCGAGGAGGCCCCGATGGGGCTGATCGATCCGCCGCTGGAGAAACTTTTTCTGTACCAGATCGGCCAGATTCTGGGCTGTATCGTCGGCGGCATGATGGATCAGGCCGGTCTCGAGGCGCGGAACCGGGAGCTCGAAGCCGAAGTGAAGAAGCTTTCGACGCACCAGCAGAAATTGCAGAACACCGCCGAGTTTCTCGACCAGGAGGTCGATCGCCAGTATTTCGAGAACATCGATCTCGCGAAAGACCGCGAACGCCTGGTGAACAGTTTCCAGAAGTTCGTCTCGCCCGTGCTCATCGAGCGCATCCGCAACGACCCGGAGGCGCTCCAGCCCGGCGGCAGCAAACAGCTCGTCACCGTGTTTTTCTCGGACATCCGCGGCTTCACCGAGATGAGCGAACGCATGGACCCCGCGCGGATCGTCGTTCAGCTCAACGAGTATTTCAACGCGATGACCGAGATCGTTCTCGCGTTCGGCGGCATGCTCGACAAATACGTCGGCGACGAGATCATGGCGCTTTTCGGCGCCCCCCTGCCGCTGCCCGACGCACCGGTTCGCGCCATCTACTGCGCTCTCGAAATGAAGGCCCGCCTCGGGATTCTCCATCGGAAATGGGCGAAAGAGGGCTTCCCCGAGTTCGCCGTCGGCTTCGGCATCACGATCGGCGAGGTGACGGCCGGCTTCATCGGCTCGGATAAAGTGCTTTCCTACACGGCGATCGGCGACACGGTCAACCTGGCGAGCCGCCTCTGCGCGAACGCGCAGTCCAGTGAGATTCTCATCAACAGCGACGTCGCGAAACTGGTGGGCGATGCGCTGAAACTCGAGGCCCTGCCGCCCCTGCTGGTGAAGGGAAAGGCCGAGCCGGTCGAAGTGTTCCGCGTGACCGGCCCGGGCCGCCTCCCCGACTTCCTGCCGCCCGGAGCGTTGATTGCAGGGGGGAGGGAGGCATCGAACGGTGAATGAACGGACGGATATGCCGCAGGTGCTGAGCGGCTGGCGCCGCGCGTGGCATGAGATCATCTTCGAGTCGGATACGCCCGCCGGTCGTGCGTTCGACATCATTCTCATTTTCTGCATTCTTGCCAGCTTCGGATTCGTCATGCTGGAAAGCATCGGCTCGATCAGTATTGCCTACGGCGACGTTCTGCGCATCGGCGAATGGTTTTTCACGATCCTCTTCACGGTCGAATACGTCATGCGCCTGCTCTGCGTGATTCACCCATGGAAATACGCTCTCAGCCCTCTGGGAATGATCGACCTGCTTGCCGTCCTGCCGACGTATCTCGACGTCCTGTATCCAGGCGCCCACGTGCTGATCTCGCTTCGCGTTCTTCGCCTGCTTCGCATTTTCCGCATTCTCAAGCTGGCGCATTATCTCAAGGAAGCGACGGTCCTGACGGCTGCATTGAAGGCGAGCAAGGCGAAGATCACCGTCTTTCTTCTCGCCGTCTCCACGCTCGTCACGATCATCGGCTCCGTCATGTACGTCATCGAGGGGCCTGAACGCGGCTTCACGAGCATTCCTGTCAGCATCTACTGGGCGATCGTGACGATGACGACCGTCGGCTTCGGCGACATCACCCCGAAAACCCCTCTGGGCCAGTTGTTCGCCGGCATGGTCATGATTCTCGGCTACGGCATCATCGCCGTTCCGACCGGCATCGTCACGGCCGAAATGACCCGCGCGGCGCGGAATGCGTCGGAACCGGTCAGCACCCAGTGCTGCATGGCCTGTTCCGCCGAAGGCCACGACGCCGACGCGAAATACTGCAAATACTGCGGCTCCCCTCTGTTCTGATCGTCTCGGAGGGAACGCGACAATGTGCTCGCATACTCGATACCGTTCGTGCTGAGGTATCGAGGCACGCAATGCCTCGAGCGACTGTTCGTATCCCGTTCAACAGACGGAGAAGGCGGGTGCCGAGTCGTTCGTGTCTTCGCGGATACGGCATCGTGCCGAGAAAAAAGGCCGTCACCGGGTGGTGACGGCCCTTCGAACGGGTTCGGTCAGGGGATCAGGCGATCCGCTCCTTGCCCTGCTTGATCAGCTTGGCGAGCAGGCCGTGAACGTCCTTGAAGCGGCTGGTGAGGATCATCGCGGCGATGACGTAAGGCTTGTAGCCGGCTTCCTTGTAGGTCTCGATGCGGTAGCGGTCGAACACGCTGGCGGCGACTTCGCCGGCCTGGCAGGAGACGTCGGTGATGTCGGCGGGCAGGCAGTGCATGTAGAGCGCCTTGCCCTTCTTGGTGAGCTTCATCATCGCCTCGGTGCACTCCCAGTCCTTGAACTTCGCATTGTTGGCGAGGCACTGCTTCTCGAGGGCCTTGAGGCCGTCGTGGTCCTTCTTGCGGAGCAGTTCGGTGCGCTTGCCCATGACGGCGAACGGCGCCCAGCTCTTCGGATACACGATATCGGCGTTCTTGAAGGCTTCCTTCATGCTGGTGCATTCGGTGAACGAGCCGCCGCTCTCCTTCGCGTTCTTCTTGGCGACCTTGATGACGTCGGGAATGAGGCCGTAGCCCTCGGGGTGCGCCAGGGCGACGTCCATGCCGAAACGGGTCATCAGGCCGATGATGCCCTGCGGCACGGAAAGGGGCTTTCCATAGCTGGGCGAATACGCCCAGGTCATCGCGATCTTCTTGCCCTTCAGCTTGTCGAGGCCGCCGAAATGCTCTTTGAGCCAGGCCAGGTCGGCCATCGCCTGCGTCGGGTGGTCGATGTCGCACTGGAGGTTCACGACCGCCGGCCGCTGGGGCAGAACCTCGCGCTTGAACCCGTCGTCGAGGGCCTCGCCGACTTCGCGCATGTAGGTGTTGCCGGCGCCGAGATACATATCATCGCGAATACCAACGACTTCCGACAGGAAGGAGATCATGTTGGCGGTCTCGCGTACGGTCTCGCCGTGGGCGATTTGCGACTTGCCCTCGTCGAGGTCCTGAACGGCGAGGCCGAGCAGGTTACAGGCCGAGGCGAACGAGAAGCGGGTGCGGGTCGAGTTGTCGCGGAACAGGGAGACGGCAAGGCCGGAGTCGAAGCACCGGGCCGAGATGTTTTCCCTGCGCATGAGTTTCAGCAGATCGGCGATCGCGAGGATCTGCTTGAGTTCGTCGACGGACTTCTCCCAGGTCAGCAGAAAATCCTTCCCGAACATCTTGCTCTTGTAGCTCTTGATCTCTTTCAACAGGGAATTCAAATCAGACATTGGTCTCCATTCCTTTTTTTCATGTATTTCCGTACACGCCGAACCAAAGGTTCGGCCGCAGGGACAAGTGATTATATCCAACGCCCGGAGAATCTACAACATCCGAGGTGGACCTCATGGGATATCGTCAGGTCGACTCACCCGCCGAAGAGGTATTTCATGAAGGGAGCTTCAGACGATTGCCGGAGCGCATGACGAGACCGTCGGCGACGAGACGGCCGATCATCGCGTCGAGCCATGCCCGGTCGTTCGCTGGTTCGAACGACGGATCGATGCGAGGTCCGAGATCGGCGACGGCAAGTCCGGTCGGTGCTTCGCGAACGAGGCTCAGAATGCGGCCGCGAAAGATGCGGTCGGGGTGTGGCTTGTTGCGGTGCTTGCGCTCGCGGCTCGCGGGATATGTCCTGTCTGGCGCCGCATGCGTTCCTTCGAGAAAACCGGCGCAGGCAGGGCATTCCCGGCCGAGAGGGCATGTCGCGCAGAGAGGCTTCTTGAGGCAGACCAGGCTGGCGAGATCGAACAGCGCCTGCACGAGGTCGTCGAACCGGCGCGAGCCACGCAGAACTTCCGCCAGGCGGGGTCTGAGCTTCCCGTCATCACGGGGCTCGGGAAACGGCTCTCCCAGGAGCAATCGCGCGCCGGCCCGCCGGATGTTGGTGTCGATCGGAACCGCAAGCTTTTTCAGGGAAAAGACGGTCATGGCCGCTGCGGTGTACGGGCCGATGCCCTTCAGGCGGAGCCAATCTTCTTCGCTGTCAGGCAGGCCGTGCTCGACCACCTGCCGCGCGATCTCCTGCAGCGCGAGAGCGCGCCGGTTGTAGCCGAGGCCGGCCCAGGCGCGGATCACCTCCGCCGTTCCCGCCCGGGCGAGCGCCTGCCAGTCCGGGAACGCCTCGAGCCACCGGCGATACGCCGGCACGACGCGCGGAACCTGCGTCTGTTGCAACATGATCTCGCTGACGAGAATCTCGTAGGCGTCGTTCGTCCGGCGCCACGGCAGATCCCGGCCGGAGGCGTCATACCAATCGAGAAGAAGGCGGGCCGTCTTTGTTCGAGCCGTTTCGATCATGATCGATTCCCGCATGGCACGAGCCGGTTCCGCGTTTCCGTTCGTGCTGAGCCTGTCGAAGCACAAGAACGTTTTCGCCCTTCGACAGGCTCAGGGCGAGCGGTTGCATCACATGCCGCGGAAGGCACGTCGTTAATCCTGCACGTGATAGGTCAGCAATACGACGTCTTTGGGCAGGACGGTCTGCCGGAACTCCTGCTCTGCGCCCTTCTCGTAGATCGGATACCACCAGCCGGCGTCGGCAGGGATTTCGGCCGTTTTCCTGGACTCGGCGAATCCTTTGAGAAGCGCTTCGAGCCGCTGGGGCGTTGAATAATCATTGCTATAGCTGACGAGGGCGACCACCCCTTCGGGATCATTCTCGACGGAAAAGAGCGCTTTGGCGGGTTTTCCGAGCCGCTCCAGTTCGTCTTTTTTCAGAACCAGCAGAGGTGCGATTCCGCCTTCTCTGACGTCGAGCACCCGCACGCTTTTGAGTTTGCTTTTTTCGATTTCGACGAAGTCCGTATCCAGCGCGCCCATGAACGAGTTGCGCTCGATCTGGTCGCACATGACGTTCTGTCCGAGTTCGGGTTTGTATCGGAGTTCGTGAATTTCCCTGAATACGCCGATTCCTGTCTGGGACGCCTCGGACCCGGCGCCATCGGCTTCCCGGACGAACTTTTTCAGAAAGAACTCGCCGTTCACCGGTTCCTCCCGCATCGAACCGTCGCCGTCCATCTCGGCAAAGGTCCAGGCTTCGGCTGCGGTTGTGCCGCCCTCGTCCGGCGAGGCGATCTGAACGAAGCCTCCGAACACGTAGCCCTCGAGGTCGCCGGCTTTCACCTTGAACCAGGGAGCCTTTTTCCCTTCGATCTCGACCTGGTCGCCATCCCTGGAGAGAACGGCCAGAGGGGTGGCGTCCGGAAGTTTCTTCACGGCCTTCCCTTTTGCCGAAGGAGCGTCGCGGAGATTGACGCCCGAGGGGGCGGCGACGAACCCGGCGAGGGCCGGCGCTTTGAACACACCGTAGGAGCATGTTTCGTAATACCCGGTGATCTTTGCGCCGTCGGTCGTCTCGAATTCGCACTTCAGATACCAGCAGGCTCCCGTCGATGCGGAGAGCGCTCCGCAAATCCCGATGAAGGCGATGCAGAGAAGAACCTGAAGAGAGCGAAGGCGGGATCTTCCACCGGAAAGGTTGTTCATGCTGATTCTCTTTTCACAGGAAGATGGTTCGAACGATCAGTATTTGCCGATGCTCTGGAGGAAGCGCATGCGGGTGACGTCGGGGGAGGTGCCATGCAGGGCTTCGTAGGAGTAGTCGGACGGATCGCCGGGTTTCAGCGACGGCAGGAGGTGAAGCCGGAGGGTTTCCTTGCTCCAGGAAGTGGAAAATGTCGTTTTCACGACGTATTTCACCTGGATCTCGCGTGAGCCCAGCGCGTCGAAACGCTTTCTGGACATCGTTCCGGCGTAGTGCCGGAGCCCGTTCTTCTGTTCGACGAATTTCAGCTGGCCCAGCGGCGCGCCGGTGCGGTCGAACACCTGCATCCGCTCGCCGACCTTTTTGCCGCGGTCGTTCATGAGGAGGGTGAACGTGAACGAGTCAGAGACGGCTTTCCTGTCGGAACGCGCGATCTGGTAAGCGATGCCGGGATTCTCGAAGCCGGCGTTCTCGTTCATGTTCTCGTTCCGCTCGACCAGGTTTCGTTGCTCCTTCTCGAACACGGTCTCTATGGCCTGCAGAGAGGTCATGCCGTCCTCGTTGGGATGCGCCCGCAGAAACGCCTGGAGGCACAGGGCCTGTCCGATGCGAGGGAAAAGAAGTTCGCGCTCGCTTCCGAGGGTCATCGTCCATGACAGGATTGAAGAATATAATTCGTTATATAATGACAAAATTCGGTTTTGGGCCGGGGTGAGAGTGAGCCGGCGCCGGGCCAGATTTCTTCGGATGGTTTCGTAGCCGGGGACGAGCGTGCGCTGGATGAGCGGGGGAACCAGGGGAGAGGTCAGGTTGCTGATCCGCAGGTCCTTTCCATACTCTTCCAGCGGCTGGACGATCTGGGAAAACTGCTGCTCGGAAACCGTTCCCGGCGTCGGCACCGGCGCCGGACGTTTCGCGGGCAGAGACTGCCACTGCTGCCCTGCCGCAGGAGCCGGAACAGCCTGCTGAGGTGCGCCGCAGGCATTGCAGAACCGGCTCTGGTCAGGCAGATTCACGCCGCACGAACCGCAGAACATGGCGTGCGCCGGCAACAGGGGCAGAAGAAGGAGCCCTGCGACGAGGACGAGGATGTTTCGCATGAGACGCTTCCCTTCGAGCAGATTCAGATCAGGGGCCGAATCCACTGGAACTTGCGGAGCCGGTTCAGCTTTTTCATCATCTCGGCGGAGGTGTGGTCTTCAGGACCGAACACGGTCCGGACGCTGCCGTCGGGTTGGAGGTCGATCTTGTACTCGAGGCACTCCTGGAACTGGCGTTCCATGCGCCGGGCGGTCATCTCGCCGAAGGGGAAGTCCTGGATGACGGCGACCACTTCCGAGTTCACCACGTCGCTGAGCGGGTCGAGGTTGTACGTGCCGACGACCGTGACCTGGCGGTCGAAGACGAAGGCCTTGGTGTGCAGGCAGGGGCTGCCTTTCGGGAAAACGAGGATCCTGGCCCCCGGCATCGTCGCGAGAAGACGCTTCCAGTCGTTCATGAAGAACGCCACGGTCGAGCCGTGGTTCGTCGATTCGCCGGAGTTGGTGTTGAGCACGATCTTCACGCCGCGCTTCGCGGCCCGGACGAGCGCCTTCTCGGCTTCCGAGGAGAGAACGACGTAGGCGTTCTGGATCAGGATCTCGTGCTTGCAGGCATCGATCATGCGGATCAGGCCGGGGCCGATATCTTCGCGCGTGCCGAGCATCGAGTGCTTGTCGAGAATCTTCACCGGCTTCAGCCGCTCGCCCCTGAACAGTTCGAAGGAAGCGTACGACGTGAGCTTTTTATACTTCACGATTTCCTTGTTGTAGATGTCGAGGTGCCGTTTCAGCCCGGCATCGAGGCCTTGCTCGGCGGGGAAGGTGCCGCGGCCCTGGATATACCGGCTCATGACCCGGTACGCCAGATCGAGCTTCGCTGTCTGGTCGCGGAGATTCATGAGGTCAGGTTTGACCGGGACGGTTCGGAGCATGTTCCATTCTTCGTCGAAGGCTTGCTGCAACTGCTTCACGACGTTCGATCCCTCGAGAACCAGATCCATGTCCCGGAACACGTTGTCGTGCTCGCCCATCTGGGCGAAGTAGTCTGCGCCGATGTTCCGGCCGCCCGTCATGGCGAGCTTTCCGTCGATGATGATGATCTTGTCGTGGTTCGACAGCAGAACCTGGCGGAGGTCCTGGAACACGTGCAGAAGGGAACGGCCGACGGGATTGTACAGGCGCACCTCGACGCCGGGCATGCGGGCGAGCTCCTCGAGTTCGTCGAAGTCGCCGATCTTGCGGACGCCGCGCAGGAAGCGCGCGTCGATCATCAGTTTCACCTTCACGCCTTCACGAGCCTTCTTCTGCAGCAGGCCGAGGAAGGACCAGCCGAAGATGTCGTTGTCGACGATGAAATACGTCGAGACGATCGAGGAACGCGCCGACTCCAGCATGTGCCAGCGCGCATACCAGGACTCTTCATTCCCGGTGAGCAGTCGGGTGCGTGCCAGAACGTTCGAATCCGCGGCCGGGAATGAGTTGAAGACGGCCTGAAGCGCGTTATTCCCCGGAAGCCGCTCGAAAGCCGACGAGGGCGTCGGAGTCATGACGATGCAGAGCAGAAGGGCGATTACCGACAACAGAACGGCGTCCGGCAGCGAAGGGTGGATTTTGGGGACGGCGTGAAGCGAACGGCGGGTCATCATCGGAATGTCTCCTTCCGTTTTCGGCGGTTATCGGGGGAATTGTACCGCAGTCCGGCCTGTTCGGGCAATGGACATGGTCGGTATTTCCTGCTATATCAGGCCTGAGGAAAAACACGCATCGGAGGATCTCTGCCATGGTTGACATCCCGTCTCGCTCTAATCCCTGCCTGTTGCTGGTTGTCGTTCTGGCCATGTTCGGAACGTTGCTTCCGGTGCCCGGCATCGCTGTCCAGACTTCTGGAAACACGGCGGGAGCCCTGGCTCTGCGCAAAGCCGCGATGACCGGTCAGGCGACGTGCCGCGACGTGCAGGCTCCCGAAGGTGTTTTCGTCAAGGTTTTCAACGATACCGTGGCCGAATGGGTCGCCCGGCCGCTGGATGCCGGATTGGTCGCCGAGATTCGCACCGCGCTCGCGCCGCATCTGCGCATCGAGCTGAACCCGCGCGGTTTCGCCCCCGCCGCCACCCGCACGACGGAAGGCGAGGCAGATTCGACCAACTACGACGCCATCTGGGTCCGCGACAACGTCTGGGTATATTATGCGCTGGCCCGCGATCCCGAGCGGCGTGCCGACGCCCGGCGCCTTCTGCTGGCCCTCTGGGACTACTACGCCACGCCGGCCCAGGTCGCGCGTTTCGAGGCCGTCATCGCCGACCCGGCGCTGGCCCTCGATCAGATGGCCATGCCGCACATCCGCTTCAACGGCGGGACTCCGAAACTCGACGACGTGATGGTGAACGGGCGGCCCGAGACTTGGAACCATCGCCAGATCGACGCTCACGGCCTCTTTTTCACCGCCCTCGCCGAGGCCGCGTCGGAAGGCCTTCTCGAGCCCGGCGATCTGACCCCGGCCCGGTTCCGTGTGCTCGTGCTGTATCCCCGGTTCCTCGAACGCATCTCGTTCGACACCTACGAAGACGCCGGGGCGTGGGAAGAACTGCCCCGGCGCAACACCAGCAGCATCGCCCTCGCGACCAGGTCTCTCCAGGCCTGGCGGGGCCTGCTCGATGCGAAGACGGGACCGGCGCGATCGTTCGGCGACGCCTTCCGGGCGCGCCTCGGCCGTCTCGGTCCCGACGCCCCCGCCGCGTGGGCCCCGTCGTTTCTCGCATCGCTCATCGATCGGGGAATGGAGCGCGTGAGGCACCAACTGCGCCTCGGCGGCGAATCGCCCGACTACGATCCTTCCGACATCCGCTTCCGGCAGGCGGACGCGGCGCTGCTCGTGCTGATCCAGCCTTCGCCCCTCGAAGGTCTCACGGAAAGCGAACAGCGCGCCGTTCTCCAGATCGTGCGGACGCTGGAGCGGCCCGCCGGGATTCTCCGGTACGATCTCGACAGCTACCAGGCAGGCAACTACTGGATCAAGCCGCCCGCCTCCGACGATCCCGCCGCGCCGGCCCTGACGGGCGACACCTCGTCGGATGCGGCGTTCCGGTGGCGCCTCTCGCAGTTGATGCCGGACACCGAGGCCCAGTGGTTCTTCGACAGCCTCTGTGCCCTCGCCAGGCTCCACCTGGCCGAGCGGACGGCCGACCCGGCGCTCCGTCGCCAGGACATCCATCGAGCCGCCGTCCATATCAAGCGCGCTCTGGGCCAGATCACCGGGTCCGCCCCCGCCGCCGACGGCATGCCGGTTCGCGAATGGCAGACTCCCGAAAGCATCAATACCGTCGTCCTGTACGGCCGCAGACTTCCTGTACCGTCGCCCATCACCCCGCTGAATTGGGCGAAAGCCGGACTGGATCTGGCTCTCCGTGAATATGAACGCATTGCCATCTCAAAAAAAGAATTGAAATAATTATAATTTTTCTGGCTATTCCGAGATATCTGTGTTACGATATGATTACTTCGATAGATTCATCCGTGTAAGTTACTCTGTGGTGCGTTCCGCGTGCGGTCCATTGTGGGGATTTGCTGAGGGTGTCGTTTCGGAGAACATATTCAGGAGGTTCCCAAATGGAACGTGGTACAGTGAAGTGGTTCAATGCTGACAAGGGTTACGGATTCATCACCCGCGAGAACGGCGAGAAGGATGCTTTCGTTCATCACCGGTCGATCACCGGCACCGGCTTCAAGACCCTCGACGAGGGCCAGGCCGTCCAGTTCGAGATCGAAGCCGGCCCCAAGGGTCCGCAGGCGACCAACGTCACCAAGATCTAATATCAACTGATATAAAAAAGGCCCCCGAAAGGGGGCCTTTTTTCACGTCGCATTTTCGGTATTTTCACGGGCGGGAACGCCCTCGCGAGAGTTGGCGTCTCTCCCCGGGCGCCGGTGAAATCCTATGCGTCTCATATGTCAGGCGGTTAGTACTACTCGTCTTGTATGTTCAGTTGGGGGTGTTAACGTAGATGTTGAATTTGG